>JBKPFP010000161.1:0-14254 GCA_046744435.1 Actinomycetota bacterium
GAGGTAGGAGCGCAGGGCCTCGTGCAGAAGGCGCAGCTCCTCGTCGGTGAGCTCGATCGTGTGCATGGCGCGAGCCTAACGTCCCGTCCAGGTAGAGAGCTACGGTCGGACCGCTACCTGACACGAGAAGCATCGACGAGAACTACGTGCCGTAGGCGCTAGCCCCACTCGGGCGGCTCGTACCTCCCCTCGAGCGGCGCGCCGAACGTGACGAGCTCGAGCCCGTGGTCGCCCGAGATGGGCATCCGGGTCGACGTAGGATCCACGCGGACGAAGCGCCCCGGCTTGAGCTCGATCTCCTCGCCGTCGATCCGCATCCGGCCCGATCCCTTGACGACGAAGTAGACCTCCTCGAGTCCCGCCTCGGCATGGTCGTGCTCCCGGCCCTCCTGGTTCGATGGGAACGTGAAGTAGTTGAAGCCGAATGCCCGTGCGTCAAGCGCCCGCCGCACCTTCCGCACCATCCCGCCGGGCCCCTCGCCCTCGAGGTCGTCGACGTCGACGAGGCTGTAGCCCACGGGCGCCTTTACATCCGGAAGACGCCGAACGTCGTCTCGGGAATCGGCGCGTTCAGCGCGGCCGAGATGCCGAGCGCGAGCACGCGACGCGTGTCGAGCGGGTCGATGATCCCGTCGTCCCAGAGCCGCGCCGTCGAGAAGTACGGATTGCCCTCCGCCTCGTACTTGGCGCGGATCTCCTCGGGGTCGGCGTCGCCGACCATCGTCAGCACCGTCGCGGCCTGCTCGCCGCCCATCACCGAGATGCGCGCGTTCGGCCACATCCACAGCTGTCGCGGGGAGTAGGCGCGCCCGGCCATGCCGTAGTTGCCGGCGCCGAACGAGCCGCCGATCACGACCGTGAACTTCGGCACCTCGGCGCAGGAGACTGCGGTCACCAGCTTTGCGCCGTCGCGCGCGATCCCGCCGGCCTCGTACTCCGTTCCGACCATGAAGCCGGTGATGTTCTGGAGGAAGACGAGCGGCAACTTGCGCGCGCAGGCGAGCTCGATGAAGTGCGCGCCCTTCTGGGCGGACTCCGCGAACAGCACGCCGTTGTTGGCGAGGATCCCGACCGGGTACCCCTCGATGCGCGCGAACCCGCACACGAGCGTCTCGCCGTAAAGCTCCTTGAACTCGTGGAAGCGGCTCCCGTCGACGATCCGGGCGATCACGTCGCGCGGGTCGAACTGCTGGCGAAAGTCCTCGGGGATCAGCCCGTAGAGGTCACCGGGCTCGACCGAGGGCTCCTCCGGCTCGGCCACGTCCCACGGCGCTTCCTTGCGCCGGTGCAGGTTGCGGACGACCGAGCGGACGAGCGCGAGCGCGTGCTCGTCGCTCGTTGCGTAGTGGTCGGCGACGCCTGAACGACGAGCGTGGACGTCGGCGCCCCCGAGCTCCTCGGCGGTCACGTCCTGCCCGGTGGCGGCCTTCACGAGTGGCGGGCCGCCGATGAAGATAGTGCCTGTGCCCTTGACGATGATCGTCTCGTCGCTCATCGCAGGTACATAGGCGCCGCCCGCGGTGCACGAGCCCATGACCGCGGCGATCTGCGTGATGCCCTTCGCCGACAGGCGCGCCTGGTTGTAGAAGATCCGGCCGAAGTGGTCGCGGTCGGGAAAGACGTCGGCCTGCAGGGGCAAGAAGGCGCCGCCCGAATCGACCAGGTAGATGCACGGGAGGTAGTTCTGGTCGGCGACCTCCTGGGCGCGTAGGTGCTTCTTGACCGTCAGCGGGAAATACGTGCCGCCCTTGACGGTTGCGTCGTTCGCGACGATCACGCACTCCTGGCCCTCGACGACGCCGACTCCGGTGACCATCCCCGCCGACGGCGCCTGGCCCTCGTACAAATCCCACGCGGCCAGGGCGTTGAGCTCGAGGAAGGCGCTACCGGGGTCGAGGAGCCGGTCGACGCGCTCGCGCGCGGTCATCTTCCCGCGTGACCGGTGACGCTCGACGGCCTTGTCGCCGCCGCCGCGGCTCACCTGTGCGGTTCGCTCCCGCAGCTCCGCGACGAGCGCCTCCATCTGCTCTCGCCGGCGCGCGAAGACTTCCGATTCGCGCTCCACATGCGAGGTCAGGACGGCCACGGCGTGAGCGTACCCGCTGCACAGGCGGTTCCCGTACGCTTCTACCGAAAAGTTGAGAAAACGGTCGAAATCCCTCAAAGTGAGTACGAGGGGTTCCGATGTCAACAACGGGATTTTCCTGCGGCCAATGAGAATCCACGTCAAGCCAGAAGCTGTCGACGACCTGCTCGAGTTCCTGCAGCGGGTCAACTGCAATGCTGAAGTCGCCCCCGACGGCAGCGTCATCGTCGAGGTGCCCGAGGCCTTCGGAGACGAACAGGAGCGCATGGAGCTCGAGCTCTACCTGAAGGCATGGCAGGTCAGTCACCCGGACATCGAGTCCCACGTGCTCGACAGCCCCCGCTCGGGTGTCGAGGGCACGGCTGAAACGGCCGACTAAGGAACCGACATGCGCCGCGTGCTCGCCGTCGCTCTCGCGGCGGCGGTCCTGTTGCTGCCGGCCGCCGCCGACGCCGTCATTCGCCCGCACCGGGGGATGTCCGGCGTCTGGCTCGGCATGACCTCTGCGCAGGTCCAGGCCAAGCTCGGCCGCCCAATCGGCCGGGGCGGAGGCCGTCTCTATTTCGCCCGCGTCTGGGTCGGCTTTCGCCGCGGCCGGGCAGTCGAGATCACGACGACGCGCTCGACCGAGCGGACTCCCGCCGGCGTCGGCGTCGACTCGAGCGAATCGGCTGTGCGCGCCGCGTACCCGGGAGTCGCATGCGCGCCGTGGTCGGTCTACCGGCGCTGCCGAATGGGCAGCGGCAAGCCAGGCACTCGCGCGACCGACTTCACGATCGGCCGCGGTCGCGTCCTGCAGGTCACGGTCGCGCTTCTGCCCGGCTGATGCTTTCGTCGTACAATCGCAGCGTGGGCCCGCGAGAAGAGCGCATTACGAAAAACGAGGTGGTCATGCGCGCGGCGAACCGCGAGATTCAGCATGCCGAAAGGGAGGTCGGGAACGGCTCCGACGACCGCTTCGAGGTGCTCTGCGAGTGCGGGCGCCCCGACTGCGACGGCCTGTTGAGCCTGACGATCGCCGAGTACGACGAGATCCACCGGGAGCACGACCGTTTCGTCGTCCTTCCGGGCCACAACACACCCGACATCGAGAGCGTCGTGGAAGAGCGCGACGCCTTCCTCGTCGTCGACAAGTTCGGCGAAGCCGAGCAGATCGTGGAGGACGAGTCGGGCTAGCTCGCCCGACTGCGGCGTGCGCTGGACCCTGGTTGCGTTCGCCGCCCTGGCGACGCTAGCGACGCTCACCCTGCTCTTCTGGGCGCTGCGCGCGGCCGGTGAGACTCGGCGCCTCACGCTGCGCCGCCATGCGCGCGACCGGCGGCGCTCGGCGGTGGCGGGGCGCCGCGACGCGCGCGAGGCGCTTGCGCTCGTCGGCGACGCGCGCGCGGCGACGCACAACCCGCGCGCACTGCTGCCCGTGATCTTGAACGTCATCGCCGAGGCGACCGGCGCGCGCGGCGGGCAGCTCGTGCACGAGGGCGAGGAGGTCGGCTGGGTGGGCGAGGTCGGGCCCGCCCGCACGGCCCTCCGGTTCGACCTCTCGGCAGGCGGCGAGGCCGGGCAGACGACGCTCATCCTCCATCCGCCGCCGGGCGGCTTCTCCACCGAGACGCGGAAGCTCGGCGAGTGGCTCTCGTCGCAGGCGGCGATCGCGCTCGAGAACGCACGCCTGCACGACGTCGTCCAGCGCCAGGCGATCACCGATGAGCTGACCGGCCTCGTCAACCGCCGCCGCTTTCTCGCGGCGCTGGAGGCCGAGGTCGTCCGCGCCAGGCGGCTCGGCGGTCCGCTGACTGTGGTGCTCGCGGACCTCGACGACTTCAAGCCGATCAACGACCGCTTCGGCCATCACGCGGGTGACGCCGTGCTCGTTGGGTTCGCCGACGTCATCCGAGACCACGTGCGGGATGTGGACGTCGCCGGCCGGCTGGGCGGCGAGGAGTTCGCGCTGCTCCTGCCGGAGACCGACCTGGACGGGGCGCAGTCCGGCGCCGAGCGGCTGCGGCGGTCGCTGGCGGAACGGGACCTCGCGCTGAGCGACGGGCACGTGCAGCGGGTGACGGCGAGCTTCGGGGTCGCGCAGCTCGGAGCGAGGCAGTCCGGCGACGAGCTGCTGCGCGCGGCCGACGCTGCGCTCTACCGTGCGAAAGCCGCGGGCAAGAACCGCGTTTCGCTGGACGGCGTCGTCTAGTCCGTACCGTCTGCCGCGACCCCCATACTCGTCGTCGTGCTCTCGGCGAACGTGCTGCGGCTCGGTTCGCTGGTCGTGGCCGCGACCGCGTCCGGCTACCTGTGGCGAGCGGCCCTCGAGCCGCGTGGCGGGACGAAGGTGCTGCGCGTGGCGACTCCCTCGGTGGCCTTCAAGGTGCCTGGCGCGCCGGTCAACCCGTTCGCGCGGCTGCCGCTCGTCCAAGGCGAGGCGCTCGAGGCCCGGGTCGTCCGCGCGAAGCCCCCGCGACGGGTCGTGACTCGCCCCCGCAAGGCGCGAACGACCGTGCTGATCGCGAGAAGCGTGCCGACGCAGACCCGTGCGCGCACGAGCTCCGCCGCCAGCACCCGCCGCCGGAGAACCATCTGGCCGCGACCCGAGCCGAGGCCGGCGAAGCCTCCACGGCAGCGAAGGCCGGCTCCGCGTCGTCCGCCCGCTCCACCGCCGCCGCCGCCGGTTCAGCCTCCTCCTCCTCCACCCCCGCCGCCGGTAGCGCCGCCGCCGCCACCGCCGCCGATCACGCCTCCGACCGGCGGCGACGACCTGAACAACAACTGGCCCCCTGCCGGGCGCAGGAGCCGCGACCAATCGCGCAAGGACGAGAAGTCACGCGACACCAGGCCGGGGTGGGGCAAAGGCGACAAGAACCACGAGCACACCGGCCCACCTGGTCACCAGAAGGACAAGAAGCACAAGAAGTAGCCCAAGCCGGTCGTACAGGGGCGGCAGGACAGCGGGTGCGCGCGCGCGAGTACAAGAACCGCCGGGATCACTGAGACACCTTGGTCTGAGAAACCGGGGGAGCTGCCCATCGTTAGGGAAGACCGGCCCTCCCTGTGCCTGACTTCTTGCCCAAGAGGCCCGCCCCGAGCGATCCACCGCCCTGACTTTGGAGGTCTGTCGATCGCGCTCGCTCCGCATTCCGCGGCGACCGTGGATTCCTCTACCGCGCCCGATTCAGCGTGCTGTCGTGGACTGGTTGAGCAGGCGGGCGTGCGCCTCCTGAATCGCTGGGCCGGGTGCGAGTCCGAGTTCTTCGCGCAACGTCCTCCGCGCGGTGTCGTAGACGCGCATGGCCTCGCCGACGTTTCCTTCTGCGGCGAGGGTGTCCATCAGCAAGCGATAGCCACTCTCGCGCAGAGGCGCCCGTTCGACCAGGCGCCGGGCGACGCGTTCGGCCCCGGCCAGCTCGGTCCCGCCGATGCCGAGGCAGGCTGCAGCGTACGCCTCCAGCGAGTGGTCGAGCACATCGTCCAGTCGGCGGCGCCATTCGTCGATCCAGGGGGCTTCGAGCTCGGGCAGTAGACGCCGCCCGGCGATGAACTGAGCGCGCAGGGCAGGACCCCAGGCGCGTCTCCATTCGCCGAGCGCCACGGCCGACTCCGCCTCGTGGACGCCGGCGAACGCGTCCTCGACGTCGACTCTGGCAGCCATCGGGAGGGCGAGGGTGACGTCGCCGCGACCTCCAAGGATGTCCGCACCAACGGTGGTTCGCAGCTTCGAGAGCAGGACGGTGAGCGCCGCCGTCGCGGCTGCGGGCATGCCATCCGGCCAGAGCGCCTCGATCAGTTCGTCGCGGGCAACTGCGCGGCCACGATTGAGTGTCAGGTAGGCGAAAAGGAGCCGACCCTGGCGGCTCGGGAGACTGCCCTCAATTCGGCGGCCCCGAAGCTCGACTGCGAGTGCACCGCAGAGCTGGATCTTTGTCGGCGGGCCGAGTTCCAATGTTCCTCCAAGGTAGCTGCATAGGTCGCCGAAACGAGCATCCTCGAACATCGCTGAGAAGCGAGAACGAGCAGGAGGGTCAAGGATGAGAACTCGACACATAGTCTCGCTGGCTGCGCTGCTCTGCCTGTTGGCGCTGGGCGCGCTCGCCGTCGCGCTGGTCGCGCGACCGGCGGCGGCGGGCGGCGAGCCGGCGCGAATCGAACCTGACGAACTGAGCCAGGACCACAAGGACCATTCGCGCAGGGGGCGACAGGAGCGGTTCCTCTACGTCGCGACCATCGCGCAGAGCCCAGCCGATCCGGACCTCGTCGCCGTGATCGGGGCCGATCCGCGGCGATCGGACTACGGCGAGATCGTGAACCGGATCGACATGCCCAACGTGGGGGACGAGCTCCACCACTTCGGGTACTCCGTCGATCAACGCCGGCTGATCGTGCCGGGCCTGTTCTCGAACCGGATCCACGTCTTCGACATCAGGGGCAACGGTCGGAGAATGGTGCTCAGGGCGGTCAACGAAGACCTGGTCGCACAGAGCGGCTACATCGTTCCGCACGGAGTCATGGCCATGCACGGCAAGGTCCTCGCGCCCATGATCGGTGCGGCGACCGACACCACACAACCCGGCGGCATCGTCGAGGTCGACGATCGCACCGGCGAGTTCGAGGAGCACTTCGGCCCCGGCCCTGTCCGCGACCCCGGCGATCTCGGCCCGGAGTACATGTACGACTTCGCGATGGCGCCGGCGGGCAACCGTGCGATCAGCACGACGTTCGGCCCGCCCGCGCTCTGCCGCGGAGGCATTGAGCCGACCTGTCTCGGCGACGAGGTCTCAGTCTGGGACTTTCGACGCCAGAAGGTGATCCAGACCGCCGACCTTGGGACGAACAGTGGCCCGATCGAAGTGCGTTTCATCAGGACGCGAGGCGTTCGTCGAGCGTTCATCAACACGCCGGGCACGAATGCGGTCTGGCTCGCAGACGACGACGACAGCAACGGGGTTTTCGAGTTCCAGCAGGTGCTCGGCCCTGACGACGGCCTCGAGCTGCCGGCCGACATGATCCTGTCCTACGACAACAGGTTCCTGTACGTGACGAACTGGTTCGGGAACACGGTGCAGCAGTTCGACATCACCGATCCGTTCAGCCCGGTGCTTACGCGCACGATCTCCGTGCCGCACCCGAACATGCTGCGCCTGAGCCGGGACAACCGTCGTCTCTACGTCTCCAACTCGCTGCTCACGACGTGGGACAACGACCCCGACTTCGGACCTCCGCGGAATAACGACTATGGGATCTGGCTGTTTGACGTGGACGAGCGGTCGGGCAACCTCGCCTCGGTCAATTCCGACGGAAGCGCGTGGGTCAGCTTCACGAACGTCCAGAAGAAGACCACCACCGGACCGGCCGGCCCCCACATGATGCTCTTCGACCCGAGCATTCCGCTCGAGCCGGGTGAGCACTGAGCGAATGAGCGTTTCGAATCGAAGCTCGCATAGCACCGACCTCCTCGGGCCATTCCTCAGGGAGCGGCCCGAGGGGTCCTCACGCCTTCGCGTCGCGGCGGGAAACATCCCCGGCACGGCGCTTCTGACGCTGCCCGGTGTTCAGCCCGCGATCGTCGGCCTGACGTCCCGCAACCTTCCGCCGCCGGCGCGGTATACATTTGCGAACCGGGGCGTCCTCCACCATCGCTCGGAAAGCGAGCAGCCCGATGGCCAGGCAGATCAAATGCGAGTGCGGCTACGTGGCGCGTGCCGAGACGGACGTCGAGGTGATCGACTTGATCGAGCGCCATGTCCGTAGCGACCACCCCGAGCTCGCCGACACCGAGACTCGCGAGGAGATCGCCCGCTGGATCGAGGTCGTCGAGTAGCGCCACCCACGTTCACCCCCGCCGCCCGGCCGCTGCAACTGGGGAGCGAGACGTACACGGGGAGGCACGGCCATGAATCGGGGCGGCGGGCCGGGTTGGGGCAGACAGGCCGCCGCAGGCAACGAGGAAGCGATCGAGGCCTGGAACGGCGTCCTCTTCGACCGCTTCGTACGCTACCGCGACATCGTCACGACCGGGCTCGGTGCGCATGGCGAATGGGGGCTCCGTGCGCATCCACCCCGATCCGGTGACCGGGCGCTCGATCTCGGCTGCGGTTTCGGCGACACCACCCGGCGGCTCGCCGAGCTCGTCGGGCCCGAGGGCGAGGTGGTCGGCGTCGATGCCGCAGCGCGCTTCATCGACGTCGCTCGTCGGGAGGCGGCGGAGGCAGGGCTCGCGAACGCGCGTTTCCTCGTCGCCGATGTCCAGGCAGGCGAGCTCGAGGGTGGTTTCGACTACGCCTTCTCGCGCTTCGGAACGATGTTCTTCGCCAATCCGGTCGTCGCCCTGCGAAACGTGCGGAGGGCGCTCGCCCCCTGCGGCCGCCTCTGCATGGTGGTCTGGCGGCGCAAGCTCGACAACGAGTGGCTGCACCGAGCCGAGCGGGTGGTCGAGCGGTTCTTGACCCGGCCCGAGGCGACGGACGAACTCACTTGCGGGCCGGGCCCGTTCTCGATGGCGAGTGCGGACACGACGAGCGACGTGCTCATGCGTGCGGGGTTCGAGGACATCTCCCTGCATCGCTGCGACATCGAGATCGAGATCGGCGCCGACCTCGACCACGCCGTCGAGTTCGTCATGGCGCTCGGTCCCGCGGGCGAGCTGATCCGTCTTGCCGGCATTCAGGACGAGGAAGTGCGCTCGAACATCGTCGCGGCCCTCCATGAGGCGCTCGCCGAATTTCAGGGACCAGACGGAAGCGCGATAAGGGCGCCGGCCTCCAGCTGGGTCATCGGGGCGCGCTCGCCGGGCGCTCTGCGGGATCCGCCCCACAGGAGGAGAGGCCGGCAGATACTGAGCAGCCAACAAGGAGGACCGTTTGACCGATGAGACACTCTTCCGGCGGGGCACGACGCTCGTGCGGCGCTTGCGCCTCGCTCCCCCGGCGAGGCCATGCCCTGGCACCGCGACCCGTTTCATCGGGTGACGGTGGTCCTGAGTGGCGACGCACTTGCCATCGAGTACCGTGACGGCGGTGAGAGCCAACGGTTCGAGGTCGCGCCGGGACAGGTGGACTGGGACGAGCCTGGCGAGCTCGTGCATCGCGGTGTGAATGTCGGCGAGCAGCCCTACGAGGAGGTCACGGTCTTCTTCTTGGACCGTCCCGACGCCGTGCCCCAGCCTATTCAGGAGGGCGGTAGCGCCATCGGAGGACGGCAAGTACCGTGGAACACATCTGGTCAGACGGCGGTCGAGCAGCTACCTCCGGCTGGGGCTACAGCTAACCGGGGCACTCGGACAGGCAGCGCATCGTCGCTCCTGCGCCGGCCGGACGCGGCCAGGGCTTCACGCCAAAGGAGCTGCAGTGGATCCTGGTGCACGCCCCGTCCGAGACGCTGATTTTGGCCCGGATCCGACGCTCGAGAACGGGGCGCGCCTCGCGCGCTCGCTCGAAGCAGTCGCCTAGCCCAGGGCGAAGAGCAGCTCTTCGACGTCGGTTGTGCGCGAGCCCACACGTACGAAGCCGCACTTCTCGAGGACGCGGATCGAGCCAACGTTGCTCGCCGCGACCCACGCGTGGAGCGGGCGCGCCGTCACCTCGTCGGTAAGCTCGCGAAGCGCGCGCGTCGCGAGCCCCTTGCCCCAGAACTCCTGGCCGATCCAGTAGCCGACGAGACGCCGCCCCTCCTGCTCCCAGCACCCTATGTTGCCAGCCACCTCGCCTTCGTGGACGATCGTCTTCTTCGTCACCGAGTCATCGGCGAGGAGCCGGCGCCAGTGGGCGTCGAACGCCTCGCGATCGCGGGCCGGGAAGATCGCCATCCGGTTCGCCTCCGGCTCGCGCTGATACTCGAAGAACGCGTCGAGGTCGCTCTCGACCACGTCCCGCAGAACATTGTCCACTCCGAGGACGCTAGCGCTATTGGTCAGCGCGCGTCATTGCGAGAGCCGGTGACGGCGAGCGCGAGTCCGCTTCCCGCCATCCGCTTCCTGAGGTCGTCGCCGTGGCGGGCGCGGTCGAAGAGGTGCGCGTTCGAGAAGTTCCTCTCCGACTACGTACGCCTCGTGCTCGTTGACGTCGAGCGGGAGATCGCGAGTGCTCGGCGTGGCAAACCTGCGGCGAACTTCCTTTCGGCCCTAGGGCTTCTCGCTTACACCGAGGTCTTAGGCGGGATCAAACGCGGAACGATGCGTCGGGGGGAGGCACGGCGGAACTTCGACTCGTTCTTCGGCGATCTCGGCCCGCGCTACCGCCGAGTGGAGAAGTCGCTCCGCGCTCGTCACGGAGGAGGGGTCTACGTTCTTCGCCGCTGCGGGCTCGCCCACCAAGGATTCTTCAAGCCACCGGGCGAGACGGTCAAGATGAAGGACGACGGCGTGGACTGCGGAATCATCGAGGACGCCGCTCGGGGCAAATACACGTTTGTAGTCGAGCGCTACTACCACGACTTCAAGGTCGCTGCCGAAAAACTCAAGGCGACGAAGAACGGTCAGAAGAGGCCAAGGTTCCCGAAGGAACTGCGTGAGGACTCCTAGGCCGGGATCGCGTGGTCACGGGTCTCCCTCGTGTCCGGCGGCGTTTGGTCGATCAAGTCTTTAGCCACGCGCCTCGAACCTGACAAGAGCCTGACAAGACGACCTTGAGCGTCGCCCGAAGCCAGCAGGGGCGGCAGGACTCGAACCTGCAACCCCCGGTTTTGGAGACCGGTGCTCTGCCAGTTGAGCTACGCCCCTACAGGTTCGGCTCACTGATTGTACTCGTGGTCTTCGGTGGTTCCGGCCGCCGCTAGAGTCGCCGCGTGGCCCTCTCGCAGCGCCGCGCGCTCGGCGCGCTCTTCCTCCTCCTCGCGGCGATCTTCGCCGGGGTCGCGTTCACTGCGTTCTCGGCCGACTTCCAGGTCATCGTCTGGGGCATCGGGGCCGCCGCGGGAGCGATCGCGCTCTGGCTCCTCAGCCTCTCGTTCCGGTCCTTCCGCCAGCGCGCTCGCTGAGGATCCGACCCGGCAGGGTCGTATTCTCTACGCCGTGGCACAGGTCGAGGACACCCAGGCCCTCTGGCTCGAGTTCCGCAAGTCCCGCGACCAGGGCATCCGCGACCGGCTGATCCTCACGTACGCGCCGCTCGTCAAGTACGTGGCCGGCCGGCTCGGCAGCGGGCTTCCGGCGCACGTTGACGAGGGCGACCTCGTCTCGTACGGGCTGCTCGGACTGATCGGCGCGATCGAGCGCTACGACCCGGAGCGCGACGTGAAGTTCGAGACCTACGCGATCGCGCGCATCAAGGGCGCGATCATCGACGAGCTACGCGCGATGGACTGGGTCCCGCGCTCCGTCCGGGCGCGAGCAAGGCACATCGAGCGGGCGATCACCGAGCTCGAGGCGAAGCTGCACCGCGCGCCGACCGACGAGGAGATCGCGCAGAAGCTCGGCATCACCGACGAGGAGCTCGAGGACAGCCTGACCGAGATCTCGCGCTCGTCGATCGCCGCCCTCGACGAGCTCTGGACGATCTCGTCCTCCGGCGGCGATCAGGTCGCCCTGATCGACACGATCGAGGATACGCAGGGCCCCGAGCCGCAGTCGGCGCTCGCCCAGACCGAGCTGAAAGAGGCGCTCGGCGAGGCGATCGCGCGGCTCCCCGAGCGCGAGAAGCTCGTCGTCACCCTCTACTACTACGAGGAGCTGACGTTGCGCGAGATCGGCGAAGTCCTCGGCGTCACGGAGTCGCGTGTCTCGCAGCTGCACACGAAGGCGATCCTGCGCCTGAAGGCGCGCCTGGCCGGGGCCGGAAGCCGCGCGGCTGTCGACGACTAGCACCCACGGGCTGCACACGACCCGCCGCTAAGATCGGCCGGAACCCGATCCAGGAGGCCTCCCTCGCATGTCCCCAGTCGAGCCCGGCAAGATCCGCAACGTCGCCGTCGTCGGTCACCGCGGGACCGGCAAGACCTCGCTCCTCGAGGCGCTTCTGTTCCAAGCCGGCGCGACGAACCGGCTCGGCGTCGTCGAGCAGGGCACGACCGTCTCCGACTGGGACGAGGACGAGCAGCAGCGCGAGATGTCGATCTCGGCGTCGCTCTGCCACCTGGAGTGGCAGGGCCGCAAGATCAACCTGATCGATACCCCCGGCGAGCCCAGCTTCCAGGGCGACGCGATCGCTGCGCTGCACGTCGTCGAAGGTGCGCTCGTCACGGTCAGCGGCGTGATGGGCGTCGAGGTGCAGACGACGCGGAACTGGGAACGCGCGGACGCGCTCGGTCTCTCGCGGGTCGTTTTCGTGAACATGCTCGACCGCGAGCGCGCGGACTTCTTCCGCACGCTCGAGCAGCTGCGCACGCAGCTTGGGCCGCAATGCGTCGCCGTGCACATGCCGATCGGAGCGGAGCACGAGCTGACGGGCATCGTCGACCTCCTGCACATGACCGCGTACACGAGCCCTGAGGGCGGGCGCGAGGAGCAGCCCGGCGAGATCCCCGCCGAGCTCGCCGACCAGGTCGCCGAGTACCGCGAGAAGCTGCTCGACTCGGTCGTCGAGACCGACGAGGGGCTGATGGAGCGCTACCTCGACGGTCAGGAGCTCGGGGCGGACGAGGTCGCGGCCGCGCTGAAGACGGCCGTCACGCGCGGCGAGCTGTTCCCAGTCGCCTGCGGCGTGGCTACGAAGAACCTCGGCACGACCGCCGTGCTCGACCTGCTCGTCGAAGGCGTGCCCTCGCCGGCGAAAAAGGGCCCGCCGGTCACGATCGACGGCGCCGGCACGGCCGCCTTCGTGTTCAAAACCGTCGCCGACCCCTTCGCGGGGCGAATCAACATCTTCCGGGTGCTCACCGGCAGGCTCGGCTCGGACTCGAACCTCGCCAACCCGCGCACGCACGGCAAGGAGCGCGTGGGCCAGCTGCTGACTCTCCAGGGCAAGGACCACGAGTCGGCCCAGGAGTTCGGCGAGGGCGACATCGGCGCAGTCTCGAAGCTGAAGGACGTCATGACCGGGGACTTGCTCCTCGACGCCGACAGCGAGGTCGAGCTGCCGAGCCTCGACTTCCCCGAGCCGGTGATGAGCTTCGCGATCACCCCGAAGGCCAAGGGCGACGAGGAGAAGGTGGCGCAGTCGCTCCGCCGGTTGAGCGAGGAGGATCCGACGCTCGTGCTCAGGCGCGATCCGCAGACCGGCGAGCAGCTGCTCTCCGGGATGACGCAGATGCACGTCGAGGTCGCGGTCGACCGTCTCAAGCGGCGCTATGGGGTCGAGGTCGATCTCAAGCAGCCGCGCGTCCCGTACCTCGAGACGATCCGGAAGGAAGCGAGGGGCCACGGCCGCTACAAGAAGCAGACGGGTGGGCGCGGCCAGTTCGGGGACTGCCAGATCTTGCTCGAGCCGATCGAGGGCCACACCGGCTACGAGTTCGTCGACAAGATCGTCGGCGGCGTGATCCCGCAGGGCTTCCGGCCCGCGGTCGACAAGGGCATCCAGGAGGCGATGCAGAAGGGCGAGCTGGCCGGCGCGCCGATTCAGGGCGTCCGCGTGCAGCTCGTCGACGGCTCGTACCACAGCGTCGACTCGTCGGAGATGGCGTTCAAGATCGCCGGCTCGATGGCCTTCAAGCACGCCTACGAGCAGGCCGACCCGGTGCTGCTCGAGCCGATCATGGAGGTCGACGTGACCGTCCCGGACGACACCGTTGGGTCGGTCAACGGCGACCTCAACTCACGGCGTGGGCGCCTGCAGGGGATGGAGCCCGTGAGCGGCATGACCCAGATCAAGGCCGAGGTGCCGATGGCCGAGATGCTCACGTACGCGCAGGCCCTGACGTCGATGACGGGCGGGCGCGGCGACTACCACATGCAGTTCCTGCGCTACGACGAGGTGCCGAGCCACGTCGCGCAGAAGCTGATCGAGGAGACCAAGAAGGAGCGCGAAGAGGCGAAGGTCTGAGCGGCTAGTCCTCGCCGTCCCAGTAGTCGAGCATCGGCCCGGGCCGGCTCAGCAGGATCTGCTCGCCCATCGCGCTCCGCGCGCCGATCTTGCCGCTGTCGAGCTGCTCCACGATCTCCGGCGCGATCATGGTCGAGATCATCAGCACGCGGATTGGAGAGTCGGTGCGGTTGCTGACCTGGTGGGCACCCTCCTTGCCCCGGGGAAAGCAGACAATGTCGCCCTCCCTCAGCGCCTGCTCGCCCTCGGGGGTGCGAAGCGTGGG
>JBKPFP010000336.1:0-7424 GCA_046744435.1 Actinomycetota bacterium
GCGACCCCTGTTAGGGTGCCGTGCTCGTGACGTACCGGCCCCCCTCCGGTGCGCCTGGACTGGCCGTCAGGGACGCCTCTCGCCCGGGTCTCAAACGGCAGGCGCTGTTGGTTTTGATCGGCCTTGCGGCTCTGATCGCCGCGCCGTCTGCCCCTGCCGAGCCCGGCCCGGTGGCCGCGAAGCGGGCCGAGGCGCAGGCCGTGATGGGGCAGATCCAGGGCCTCGACGCGAACCTCGAGCAGGCGGTCGAGGCGTTCAATCTCGCCAACGTGAAGCTCGGGAGGATCGAGAGCGACCTGCGCGAGAACCGCCGCGAGCTCAAGGTCGCGCAGAGCAACCTCGCCCGCTCACGCGCGACGCTCGAGGCGCGGCTGATCGAGATGTACACCTCGGGCAGCGACAACAGCGGCTTCGCCGTCCTGCTCGGCGCCGGGAGCATCGAGGACCTGATCGAGCGCGTGGACACCGTCAACCGCGTATCCGACCAGAGCGGCCGCGTGCTGAAAGAGGTGAAGCAGTACCGGACGGCCGTTCGGACCAGGCGCGCGAAGCTGAAGCAGGCGCACGTCGAGCAGGCAAGGCTCGTCGCCGAGCGCGCGGCCCAGAAGGCCTCGATCGAGGGCCAGCTCGCGCAGCGGCAGCAAATGCTCTCGTCGATCCGCAGCGAGATCGGCCGGCTTCAGGAGCAGGAACGCGCGCGCCAGGCGCAGCTCGAAGCCGCAGCGCGTGCCCGGCTCGCCTCCCCGCAGACGGGCCTCGAGGTGCTCGCCGCCAGCTCGGGCTCGATCGACAGCACCGACCAGCCGCTGCCGGCGGCCCCTCCGGGGCGCTACGGCGGGGTGGTCGGGATCGCGATGCAGTACCTGGGCACGCCCTACGTCTACGGAGGGGCGAGCCCCAGCGGGTTCGACTGCTCCGGGTTCGTCATGTACGTCTTCGCGCAGGTCGGGGTCTCGCTGCCGCACAACGCGGCCGCGCAGTACGGCTACGGGACGCCCGTGTCGCGCTCGCAGCTCCAGCCCGGCGACCTCGTCTTCTTCAACGGCCTCGGGCACGACGGGATCTACATCGGCGGCGGCCAGTTCATCCACTCGCCGCACACCGGCGACGTCGTCAAGATCTCGAGCATCAGCGGCTGGTACTCGTCGACCTGGGTCGGCGCACGGCGGCTATAACGGAAGCATCGCGCACGCGCACGCCGCCCAGCCCTCTCTCAATCGTCTCGCCGCCTCCGCAACGACGCACTGTCTGACCGGGTGCGCGATCGGCGAGGTGCTCGGCGTCGTCATCGGCACGGCGCTCGGCTGGAGCAACTTCCCGACGATCGCGCTGGCGATCGTGCTCGCCTTCTTGTTCGGCTACTCGTTCACCGCGGTGCCCCTGCTCCGCTCGGGGCTCGCGCTGGCGGCGGTGATCCCGATCGCGCTCGCGTCGGACACACTCTCGATCACGGTCATGGAGATCGTTGACAACGCGATCATCCTCGTCGTCCCCGGCGCGATGGAGGCCGGCCTCGCCGACGCCTTGTTCTGGGGGAGCCTCGCGTTCGCGCTCGCGGTCGCCTGGGTCGCCGCGTTCCCGGTCAACCGCTGGCTGATCGCGAGAGGCCGCGGGCATGCGCTCGTGCACGCCCACCACGGCCATCACTGACCGGCGTAGAGCGCCTCGATCTCGTCGCCGAAGTGCTGCTCGCAGATGCGGCGCTTGAGCTTGAGCGTCGGAGTGACCTCGCCCTCCTCGGCCGAGAAGTCGCGCGGCAGGATCGTCCAGGCGCGGATCTGCTCGAAGCGGGCGAGCCCGCGGTTCGCGTCCTCGACGGCTCGTGCGACCAACTCGCGGACGTCATCTCGCTGCGACAGCTCGCCGACCTCGCCGTCCAGGCCTTGCCCGGCCGCCCACTTGCCGAGCTCGTCGGGGTCGAGCGTGATCAGGGCGGTCAGGAAGGGACGCCGGTCGCCGACGACGAGCGCCTGCGAGACGAGCGGTGAGGCCTTGAGGGCGTTCTCGATGTTCTGCGGCGAGACGTTCTTGCCGCCGGCGGTGACGATGATGTCCTTCTTGCGGTCGGTGACCGTCAGGAAGCCGTCCTCGTCGATCGTGCCGACGTCGCCGGTGTGGAGCCACCCGTCGCCGGGTAGCGCGGTCTTCGTCGCCTCCTCGTTGTTCCAGTAGCCCGCGAACACCGTCGGGCCACGAACGAGGATCTCACCGTCGTCGGCGGTTGCGACCTCGATGTTCGGCAGCGTCGGGCCGACCGTGCCCAGCTTGATGTTCCCCGGCAAGTTGCAGTTCGTCGCCGTCGTGCCCTCCGTCTGCCCATACCCCTCGAGGAGGGTGATGTCGAGCTTGTAGAAGAACTCGCCGATCTCTATCGAGAGGGGGGCGCCGCCGGATATCACCGCCCGCATGCGGCCGCCGAGCCTCGCCTTGACCTTCGAGTAGACGAGCCGGTCGGCCAGCTTGTGCTGGACGGCGAGCCCGGGCGGCAGCGACTGCCCGCGCATGCGCCTCTTGCTCGCCCGCTCGCCGACTGCGAGCGACCAGTCGATCAGCCGCCGCTTGACCCCGGTCGCCTCGCCGAAGCTCGCCGTCACCGCCGTGTGCACCCTCTCGAGCACGCGCGGAACGGTGGGGAGGACGGTCGGCCGCACCGCGGGCATCACTTCGCCAAGGCGCCGCGGGTCGGGACAGAACGCGACCGTGAAGCCGATGAACGCCCCGAGCAGGTGCATGTAGCGCCCGAAGTTGTGCGCGAGCGGGAGGTAGAGGGCGAGGACGTCGTCCGACCGCAAGAAGTCTTGGGCCAGGGCGGCCGAGCGGCACATCTCGTAGTAGTTGCGGTTGAGGATCATGCAGCCCTTGGGCGGGCCGGTCGTGCCGGACGTGTAGATGAAGGTGAAGAGGTCGTCCTCGCCGACATGAGCCGTCGCTTCGGCCAGGGCATTCGGGTTTGCGGCCTTGTGCTCGCGGCCCTTCGCGCGGAGTTGCTCGAGCCCGGCGAAGGTGAGCACGTGCTGGAGGTCGGCGCCCTCGATCAGGGGGAGGTCGTCGTCGTTTTCGACGAGCACGCCGACCGCGCCCGAGTCGTCGAGGATGTGGCGGCTGTCGGCCGGGGACGACGAGGGGTAGATGGGCGCCGCCGTGGCGCCGACGTGCGCCAGCGCAAAGTCGAAGAGCGCCCACTCGAGCATCGTGTGCCCGAGGATCCCGAACGCATCCCCCTTCTCGATGCCCAGCGCGAGCAGTCCGTGCGCGAGCTCGTCGACCGCCTGCGCGGCCTCCGGCCGCGAGACCTCGCGCCACCCGCCCGGGCCCTCGACCAGGTACGCGGGCCCTTCGCGTTGCTCGGCGACCGCGTCCTGCCACATCGACCAGATGGTTCTCATCAACGCAAGGTTAAAAGAGGAAAAGGGGGGTCCGAGTACAATTGATTAGCCCCTATGCGAACGATCTGGAATGGCTCCATCAGTTTCGGCCTGGTCAACATCCCCGTTGGACTGGCCCTGGCGACGCGCCCCGCGGCGCGCCAGTCCGACGTGTCCTTCCGCACGCTCCACCGGGAGTGCGGGACGCCGATCAAGCAGAAGCGCTGGTGCGCGCTCCACGACCGCGAGGTCGAGCGCGACGAGCTCGTGAAGGGCTGGGAGGTCGCCAAGGGGCAGTTCGTGATGGTCGAAGACTCCGATCTCGAGGCGCTCATGCAGATCGACGACTCGAAGACGATCGAGATCAGCCGCTTCGTCGACGCGGAGGACGTCGATCCGATCTACTTCGATCGCACGTACTTCCTTGCGCCGGCGAGCGCACCTGCGGCCCGCCGCCCGTACGTGCTGCTGCTACGGGCGATGCAGGACACCGGCAAGGCCGCACTTGGCCGCTTCGTCCGTCAGGGCGCCGAGCATCTCTGCCTGATCCGGCCGAAGGGCGACGCGCTCGCGCTGGAGACGCTCTTCCTCTCGGAGGACGTCAACTCGCAGGCGGAGATCGAGGAGGCCGTGTCCGAGGGCGACGTCCAGGACGCGGAGCTAGGGCTCGCCCGCCAGGTGATCGACAGCCTCGTCGGCGACTTCGAGCCGGAGGAGCTGACGAGCGACTACCGCCGCGACCTGAAGGCGATGCTCGAGGCCAAGCTGGCCGGCGAGGAGCTCGTCGTGGAGCCGGAGCCGGAGAAGGAGACTCCGGTCGTCGACCTGATGGAGGCGCTCAAGCGGAGCGTCGCCGAGGTCGAGCAGAAGCCGGCCAAAAGCGCGAGAGCCGCCTCGAAAGGCGGCTCCCGAAAGCGCGCTCCGGCACGTAAGAGCGCTTAGATCACGAGGCGAGCGCCTCCGGTGGGCGAGAGCCCAACGCCTGGAGCTGAGCCTGGAACAGCGTCTTGTCGATCTTTCCCTGGTAGATCGGCACGCCTTCCTCGACGCAGAGCCGGATGACCTCGCTGCGGTCGATCCCGAGCTCCTTGGACAGCTCCTCGGGCGTCAGGTGATTCGCCATCGTTCCTCCTTAGATTGGACGCCGGAAAACAAAAGAGCCCGTCGCGCAGGCGCGATCGGGCTCGCTCGGTCGGTGGTATCTGAGCGCGAGAATCAAAGGCCTCGCGCTGGAAAGACATTCATCGAATAACACGATACTCGTGGCCGACGACGACCGCAACGGGGTGCCGGAGCTCGACGAGCGCCGGCTCGAGCTGGAGGGCGCTCGCCTGCGCTACTTCGTGGGCGGAGAGGGGCCGCCGCTCGTGCTCGTGCACGGTCTCGGCGGAGCGGCCGCGAACTGGACCGAGCTCGTTCGCGCCCTCGGGGGGCGCTTCCGCGTGCTCGTTCCCGACCTCCCAGGCCACGGGAGCTCGACGCCCCTCACGGGTGCGACGACGCTCGATCCGTTCGCCGACCGGCTCGCGCGGCTGGCCGAGCACGAGGGCATGGAGCGGGCCGCGTTCGTCGGCCACTCGCTCGGCGCTCTCGTCGCGCTGCGCCTGGCCGTTGCCCGTCCGGAGCGGGTCGGCGCGCTCGTTCTCGCCGGCGCGGCGGGCATCCGCTCGGCCACGCGTGAGGCCGAGCGCTGGCTGAGCGTCATCGCTTTCATCCGACCGGGATACCTCTACTCGCGCCAGCGGACGCGAATCGCCGCCCGGCGGGCGCTCCGCTACGTCGTGTTCGGGTACTGGGCCGCGTCCGATCCGCTGGCTCTGTCCGACGACGCCGTGCATGGCTTCCTCGCCAACCTCGGCCGGCACGAGGACACGAAGACGGCGAGGCGTGCGCTCGTCCGTGACGACCCGCGCGTCGACCTCGAGCGTGTCCAGTGCCCGACGTTCGTGATCTGGGGTGCTCGAGACCACCAAGTGCCGATCGACGACGCGTTCGAGTACGCGCGGCGGCTTGGAGCGCGGTTGCGGGTGATCACGGATTGCGGGCACCTCCTGATCGGCGAGCGTCCCGACGCCTGCGCCGACGCGATCTGCGACTTTCTCGGCCAGGTCAGACCGGGTTCGGGAGCTCGATGAACTCCCATTCGAGCTGGAAGCGCCCGGCCAGTGTCTGCGCGAGCGCCTGAACACCGATCCGCTCGGTCGCGTAGTGGCCGCCGGCGACGAAGTGGATTCCGAGCTCGCGCGCAGCGTGCAGGGTCGGCTCCGCAGCCTCTCCCGTCAGGAAGAGGTCGTACCCCTCTTGCGCCGCGTCCCCGATGTACTTGGCCGCTCCTCCGGTGACGACTGCAGCGCGCTCGATCCGCTCCGGCCCCTGCGCGAACACGAGCGGCTCCGCGCTGACGGCGGCCCGGACGCGCTCAGCGAACTCCTCGATCCCGGCCGGCTCTGCCAGCGGCCCGCCCCAGCCGATCTCGGCGAAGCGCTGCTCGGGCTCGATGCCCAGCTCGCGGGAGAGCAGCGCGTTGTTGCCCACCTCTGGATGGGCGTCCAGTGCGAGGTGGTACGCCGCGAGCGTGAGGTTCGCGTCGAAGAGCGCCTGCAGGCGCCGTCGCAGCCGACCCGTGACCACGCGCGGGTCCCCGTCCCAGATCAGCCCGTGGTGGACGAGCAGGAGCTCCGCACCGGCCTTGGCCGCGAGCTTGAAGAGCTCGAGCGAGGCGGACACGCCGCAGGCGATGCGCGTGACCTCGGGCGCGCCCTCGACCTGCATGCCCATCGGCCCGTAGTCCGGATACGAGTCGAGATCGAGGAGGTCGTTCGCGAAGGCCAGGATCTCGTCGCGGTCGGCCACGCCGCGATTGTAGGAGTAAGTTCGTGCGGCTTCGGCCTGACCGAGACCGATCTACCGGCCATTTCAGACGGATGTCGGGCGGAGCCCGCGATCCTGGAGTCGGCATCGCAAGCGATGGGTCAGGCGATCTCGGTTGACCGGTTCCGCTCGACCGGTCATTTCAGACGGATGCCGGGCCGAGCCCACCATCCTGAAGTCGGCATCGCAAGCGATGCGTCAGGCGATCTCGGCTGACCGGGTCCGCTCGACCGGTCATTTCAGACGGATGCCGGGCGGAGCCCGCCATCCTGGAGTCGGCATCGCAAGCGATGCCTCAGCCAGCGGCAGCCGCCTCGAAGGGAACCTCGGCAGCACCCGCCTCGTTGCCCGGCGGCGGCGAGAGGAACTCGACCCGATTCGCGACGACCTCGACCGACGTGCGCTTGTTGCCGTCGCCGTCCTCCCAGGAGCTGCTCCGCAGTCGGCCGTCGACGCCGACGCGCCTGCCCTTGGTGAGATAGCGCCCGCACAGCTCGGCTTGCTTGTTCCAGGCTGCGATCCGGAAGAAGTCGGCCTCCTCGCTCCCCGGGCGGTCGACTGCCAGCAGGAAGTTGGCGACCTGCTTGTCCTCGCCGAGATCCTTGACGTCGACGTCGGTGGCCAGGTTTCCGGTCAGCACGACACTGTTCACACACCCTCCTTCGTTGACTATTCAGGCAACGTAGCGCAAGGAATCACACGGAACTGTGTCGGCTACGTGGCAACGCTCGGACCTGAGCTAATCTGTGTCCACTCGGACTGTGGCGCAGCCTGGTAGCGCGCTCCGTTCGGTAGCACGGGTGACCCCATGGTGCCCCCGTGAGCCCCCTCCTTTACTCCTGCCTCGCTCCGGCAGATCGAGGGCTGCGCTCGGGCAGAGCCCGGGTCCGCCCGCGTACCACTTCCCACGTTTCTACCCGCTAACCTGTTCCCACTCGGGGTGTGGCGCAGCCTGGTAGCGCGCTCCGTTCGGGTCGGAGAGGTCCCCAGTTCAAATCTGGGCACCCCGATCGCGGCACTGGCCGGCGGCGGCTCCACCGGGCGAAGCCCGGCTCCGCCGCCGCCTGCCGCACGCTCGCCGCGCTCCAGACGGCGGCCCGTGCGTCCTAGCACTGTTCCGCCGTCCTCCGCACGCCGAGCGCGCGGCCCAGAGCCGCGAGGCGCGATCTGATTGGACCGACTTGGACC
>JBKPFP010000196.1:0-4099 GCA_046744435.1 Actinomycetota bacterium
GAAGGACGCGGGCGCCGACGACTCCGCCGTCTGGGGCATGGCAAACGTGCTCGGCTCGTCGTCGAAGACGCCTGTGACCTCGGCACCCGCGAGCGCAACCCCGCCGCCCACCACTGCTGCGATGAGCAGCGGGGCCGCGCCGCTCAGTGCGCGGGGAGGTCTCAGCACATGCCTTCTTCTAGCACCCTGTTCGTTGCCGACAGGTTGCCTGCGATTAATCCGTTGTTAAGCCTGGTCCGCTCGTGCGTTAGGCCTGCGCCGGCCCAACGCGCAAGCGCCGACCTTGAATGCTCCGGCCGGCGAAGGCGGCCGCGGCGATTACGGCCGTTGCCGCAGCGACCAGCGCCACGCCTCCGGGCAGCCGGGTCAGCGACTCCATCAGCGCGCCGACCGCGGCCGCGCAAGGGATCGTGAGCACCCAGGCCACCAGGATGTTGCCGGCGACCCCCCAGCGCACCGCGGAGAACTTCGTCGTGGCACCCGCGCCGAGCACTGAGCCGCTGATCGTGTGCGTGGTCGAGACGGGGAAGCCGTAGTGGGCCGTTGTCCAGAGGATGCTCGCGCAGGCGGTCTGGGCGGCAAATCCCTGCGGTGGCTCGAGCTTCGCGACGCGCGTCCCCAGCGTCTTGATGATTCGCCAACCGCCCGCGTAGGTGCCGAGGGCCATCGCCGCCGCCGCGCTGACGATCACCCACGTCGGGGGACGCTCGAACTCCGGCGAGAGATGTCCCGAGGCGACGAGGGCGAGCGCGATGATCCCCATTGTCTTCTGCGCGTCGTTCGTCCCGTGCGTAAAGGCGACGAAGCCGCCGGAAACGAGCTGGAGCCGTCGGAAGATGCGGTTCACCGTTCCCGGCACGCGGCGGCGAATGGTCCACAGCACGATCACCATCAGTCCGGCCGCGACGACGATGCCGAGGAACGGGGCGAGCAGGGAGGGAATCAGAACCTTCTCCCAGAGCCCTTCCCATTTGATCACGTTCAAGCCTTCGGCGGCCACGGCGGAGCCGATCATCCCGCCGATGAGCGCATGACTCGAGCTCGAGGGAAGGCCGACGTACCACGTGGTCAGGTTCCAGGTGATCGCGCCGACGAGGCCCGCGAGCACGACCTCGAGCGTGATGATCTCCTGGTCGACGATGCCCGTCGCGATCGTGGCCGCCACCTTGAAAGAGCCGAACGCGCCGAGGAAGTTGAGAATGGCGGCACTGAGGACGGCGGCTCGCGGAGACAGCGCGCGGGTCGAGACCGAAGTCGCGATCGAGTTCGCGGTGTCGTGGAAGCCGTTGGTGAAGTCGAAGAAGAGCGCGATCGCAACGACCGCGAACAGCGTCAGCTCGAGACCCATCTAAACCATCTAAAGGTTCTTGACGACGATGTTCCCGACCACGTCGGCCGCGGTCTCGCAGGCGTCGATCGCGTCCTCGAGCGCCTCGAAGATGTCCTTCCAGCGGATCACCGTCACCGGGTCGACGTGGTTCTCGAACAGGTTCGCGATCGCGTCGCGAACGATCCGGTCTCCTTCGTCCTCGAGCCGTTTGACCTCGAGCAGGTGGCGCTCGGCGCGTCGAAATCCCCGGAGCTCCGCGAGGGCGTTCGCGAGATGCTCGGCCGCCTCGACGAGCACGCGGCACTGGTCGAGCGCCTGCGGCATCGGACGGTCGACCTTGTAGAGATCGAGCAGGTCGGAGGCGTTTTCGATGAAGTCGACGACGTCGTCGATCTCCTTCGCCAGCTCGTAGATGTCCTCCCGATCGAACGGCGTGATGTACTGGGTGTTCAGGAGCACGATGATCTGCTCGGTGAGGCGGTCGCCCTCGGTCTCGAGGCGCTTGATCTCCGCCTGGCTCACCTCCGCCTGAGGGAAGGTTCGGAATCGGGCTTGCGCCTGCCTGGCCGCGGCGAGCGCGTTCTCCCCGGCTGCCGTGAAGAGGTCGTAAAACTCGGTGGTCCGCGGGACCAGCGACAGTTTCATGCGGGCGGAACCCTAACGCTCGATGCGGCGGCTACTCGTCCGGGTGAGACGCGTCCGTGAACTCACGGAACTCGCCGGTGACGAGGTAGGCGGTCTGCTCGCCGATGTCGACGGCGTGGTCGCCGATCCGCTCGAGGCATCGCGAGACGATGATCATGCGCGTCCCCCACTCCCGCAGCTCCGGATCGTTGCCGAGCTCGAGCACGTGCTTGACGAACCGCCGGTTCGCGCGATCGATCAGCTCGTCGAGGTCGACGAGGCTCTCGGCGCCGGCGAGGTCGCGCTCGGCGAAGGAGGTCATCGCCACCCGGATCATCTCCTCGGCCCGGCTGCCCATCTCTTCGAACGCCTCGATCAGCGTCGCGTCGTGCTCGAGCTCGGCCGTCAGCTTGGTCAGCTTGGCGATCGTCACGCAGAGATCCGCCATCCGCTCGAGCCCGAGGTTGATGTGAAGGACCGCGAGGACTAGGCGCAGGTCGACCGCGACCGGCGTCTGGCGGGCCAGCAACTGCTCGATTCCCTGCCCGATCACGAGGTAGCGGTCGTCGACCTCGTCGTCGAAGGCGATCACCTCGTCGGCCAGCTCGACATCGCGCTGCTGGAGGGCGTTGATGGCTCCCCGCAACGAGCGCAGCACGAACTCGCTCTCCTCTTGGAGATTGGCCTGAAGGGCCTCCAGCTCCTCCTGAAACGAGACTCGCAGGCCCTTGACGCTAGCCGAATCGGCCGGTGACATAGTCCTCGGTTCGCTTGTCTGAGGGCTGCGTGAAGATCTTCGACGTCGCGTCATACTCGACGAGGATCCCTGTTCGCTGCCCCTCCTCACCGCGCGTGATGCTGAAGAACGCGGTCATGTCGGCGACGCGGGCCGCCTGCTGCATGTTGTGTGTGACGACAATGATCGTGTAGTCGCGCTTGAGCTCGTGCATCAGGTCCTCGATCCGCGTCGTCGCAATCGGGTCGAGGGCGGAAGCCGGCTCGTCCATGAGGATCACCTCGGGCTCGACGGCGAGACAGCGGGCGATGCAGAGCCGCTGCTGCTGGCCGCCCGACAGGCTGAGCGCGCTCGCTTTGAGCCGGTCCTTGACCTCGTCCCAGAGCGCCGCCTGCTCGAGGGCTCTCTCCACCCGATCGTCGAGGCGGTCGGTCATCCCGAGGACTCGAGGGCCAAACGCGACGTTGTCGTAGATCGACTTCGGGAACGGGTTCGGCTTCTGGAAGACCATCCCGATCCGCTTGCGTACCTCGACCGGGTCGACGTGCGGGCCGTAAAGATCCTCGCCGTGGTAGAGGATCTTGCCCTCGACGACCGCTCCCGGGATCAGGCCGTTCAGGTGGTTGAAGCAGCGGATGAACGTGCTTTTGCCGCAGCCGGACGGCCCGATGAACGCGGTGACGAAGTTCCGGTAGATCTCGAGCGAAACGTCCTGGAGTGCTGCGTTGCCGTTATAGGACACACCGAGGTCCTCGACGTGGAAGACGACTTCGCGGAACTCCTTCGCGGGGAGCTCGCGGGCTCTCGCGGTGAGGTCGACGCTCACGCCGGCCATTGTTGCTGACATGGGATCACCACCTTCTCTCGTAGCGGTTGCGGATCCAGATCGCGGTCGCGTTCAGCGTCAGGAGGATGCCGAGGAGCACGATGATCGCGGCGGCGGCAAGGGTCCGAAATTCCTCCTGCGGTCGGGAGACCCATTGGTAGATCTGGACGGGTAGCGCCGTGAACTCACCGAGCAGCGTCGGGTTGAAGGAGACGTAGGTGAGCGCTCCGACGAGCAGCAACGGCGCGGTCTCCCCGAGGCCGCGCGAGGTCGCGAGGATCGAGCCGGTCGCGATCCCCGGCGTCGCCGCCGGCAGCACCTGCCGCCAGACGACTTGCCACTTGGTCGCCCCGAGCGCGTAGGCGGCCTGTCGGATCGAGTCTGGCACGGCGCGGATCGCCTCGCGTGCGGCGATGATCACCGTCGGCAGGACAAGCAGCGTCAGGATCATCGCGCCGGCCAGCAGCACCCGGCCGAGGCCGATTCCGCGAACGAGGAAGGCCAGGCCGAGGATCCCGTAGACGATCGAGGGCACCGCGGCGAGGTTCTGGATGTTGACCTCGAGCAGCCGGTTGTACCAGCG
>JBKPFP010000046.1:0-6454 GCA_046744435.1 Actinomycetota bacterium
TGATCGCTCCGCCGGTGCAGGAATCGGCCGGTGGCGGTGGTGGCGGTGGTGGCGGTGGTGGCGGCGGGCCCGTCACTCCACGGTAGATGTGATCGGGGATGAAATCGAAGGTGCTCCCGTTGATGCCGCCCGTCGACCAGATCTCCCCACCGACGCGGCCCGTGCTGAAGAATCCGGCCTGGTTCGCCTGACGTACCGGCGCTGGAAGATTCGGCGGCGAGGGCACCCACGATCCGCCTGGCCACGCGCTCGTATCGAGCTCGTGCACCAGGTCGGTGCTTTCGAAGTAGCCGTTGCCGTTGGCGTCGCCGCCAATCGCGTAGAGCTTCGTGCCAGCAGAGGCCAGCGCGAAGTCGGCCCGCGCCGGCGTGAAGGTCGGGCCGCTCTGCCAGGTGACCGTCGACATGTCGAGACGCATGGTCGCCTGGGAGTTCGCGGCTGAGCTCGCACCGAACCCACCCGCTATGTAGAAGTACTGACCAACGGTCTGGTAACCGCTGAGGAAGACGCCCGCTGGAGCCGGTGGCCCAGTCGACCAGCTGTTGGTCGCGATGTCGTAGATCGAGAGCGTCGTCTGCGGCGCGGCATCCCCGCCGATCACGTAGACCTTGTTGTTGAACGCAGCGGCTGCACAGCCGTAGCCGATCGACTGCGTGGGCCGCGGCGCACCCAGACTCCAGGCGTTGGTCGCGATGTCGTAGATGTGGAACGTGTTGCCGGTGTCGCCCTCTGCGACGTAGATCTTGCCGTTCCAGAGAGCTCCGCACGGCGCTTCACTTGCCACCGGAATCGGCGCCCGTGACGTCCACGCGTTCGTGGTCGCGTTGTAGCGGTTCACGTTCGTGACGCGGGTGCCGTCCGACACGCCGCCGATCACGTAGAGATCCTCGCCGGTCTGCGCGAACGCGTAGCGGACGATCGAGATCGGATATGGCGCTGCGGCTGTCCAGCTGCCCGGCGGCGGAGGTGGCGGTGGTGGAGGCGGTGGTGGTGGCGGCGGTGGCGGAGGTGGCGGCGGCGGAGGTGGAGGTGGACCGCCCGTAGTGGGGACCTTGTCGTAGTACTCGTCCTGCTGCGGGTTGCCGTTGATCAGCGTTCGCCCGTCGTTCCACGTCTGGTGGAAGAAGCCACCGACGCCGTGCGAGCGCTCGTAGTCGCCTGCGTAACAGGCTTGGATGCTCGGGTCGGGTTGGATCGGCAGCGGACTGGTGGCGTCGCTCATCTGCTCGTCCGCCTGCCAGGTCGCACCGTTGTCGAGCGACCTCCTGCCCCAGCGCTGGTAGTCCGTGCCGGTCGTGCTGCGCGCGTCGTACCAGGCGACGAAGACCTCACCCGTCGACGTGACGGCGAGGTTGGGCATCCACTGGCTGCGAGTGGTCGCGTCCGTGTTCAGCTTGAGCGGTGCGCTCCACGTCGAGCCGTTGTCGGTCGAACGCGTGTAGTAGATGTCGCCGAGATCCGCCCCGGCGCCGTGCACCGTGTAGGCGTAATGGATGACGTTGCTCGGCCCGCCTCCGATGTCGCCCCAGCTCATGTAGCGCCAGTAGCCGGAGATGGGCACCGTGAACATGCCGACGAAGTACGAGTTCGTCGCGCATGGGGCTGCCCCCGCGGCTGGGAACGTCGGCCCCATCGTGATCGATGTGAAGGAGACGCCGCCGTTCGTCGAGCGGTAGACGAGGTTCTGGCGGGGATTGAAGCCGCCGCCGCCCTCGTTCATGCCGGCGATGAAGACGTCGCCATCCTGGTCGGTCGTGACCTGGACGTTGCGGATGAACGAGCCCACCACGGTGACGGGCGCGGTCCACGTGATCCCGCCGTCGGTGGAGTACGAAGACTGAATGGCTCCCCCACCCACGGAGAAGTTGTTCCACGTGACGTACGCGCGCCCGTAGAACGGGCTCGTCGGATTGTTGTCCACCCACATCGACTCGCGGTCGTCACCGCTGCCCGAGTGGACACAGCTAGCGGCCGTCCAGGTGATGCCGTCGGTCGAGCGCCAGACGCCCAGACCGCCGCCACCACAACCGCCCCTGAGGAAGACGGCGATCCAGTTGCCGTGCATCTCGTCGTAGACGACGGCCGGATCACCGCTGCTGGGACAGAACGGTCGGCTGTTCGAATTGGTCCAGTTCGCTCCACCGTCGGTTGAGTACGAACCGCCGGAGACGCACCCCGCCGTGACCGTCCGCGAGTCGTTGTAGAGCGCGACCACGGTGTTCCCGTGCGCCCAGACCTGACTTTCGGACTGCGTCACGCGCGGATACGTGCCCTCTCCGCCCGTGATGATGTTCTTGTCGGCTCCTCCGTACACGTCCGGAGACTCCGGAGACGTGGTCGAAGCGAGACTTGCGGGCAACGAGGACTCGGCAGTCGACGCGAGACTTCCAAGCGCTGAGAACCCGGCGCTCATCGGAATCACGCCCGGGCTGCGCCCACACTGCACAAGGATCTCTGCAGCTCGCTGGTTCATCTGCTTCTCGAGGTGAAGCCTGTCGATGGACGCGCAGACCCCGGCTTGTCCCTTAACGGCGCTCGCCCCCGCCGCGAGCACGCCCGTCAGCGTGATCGCGAGCACGAGGGTGAACGCCGCCAGCCAGGGGCCGCGCGAGCGCGTTCGTGCGGTCACATCAACCTCCCCTACCCATTGACACACCCCGCTTCTGCGGGGGGCTGGCGTGTTTCTACAGCTTTGGGCGCGCTTTTGCAACGCGCTCGGCGGTTGTCGATCCCGATTCCGGTTGGGAAACGGGCGCGTTTTTCCGCTCTTTGCGGATTTACGCGAGCGGTGCCCGCAGCTGGACGAGAGTCATCCCGTCGCGGACGGTCAGCATCATCGACCGCACACGCGCGTCGTTGTAGACGTGCTCGTTGAAGGCCTTGATAGCGCGCGTGGACTCGTCTCCGTCAGGCTCGGCCACGCGGCCCGACCAGAGGACGTTGTCCGCGATCAGCAGGCCGTCGTCGGCGAGGAGCGGCAGCGCGGCCTCGTAGTAGTTGACGTAGTTCGGCTTGTCCGCGTCGATGAAGACCAGGTCGAACGGGCCCTCGAGCTCGCTGAGGGTCTCGAGCGCGGGCCCGAGCCGGATCTCGATCTTGTCGCCGTGCCCGCTCTCGTCCATGTAGCGGCGGGCGATTGCCGTCGCCTCCGGATCGACGTCACAGGTGATCACGCGGCCGTCCGGAGGCAACGCGGACGCCATCGAGATCGACGAGTAGCCCGTGAACGTGCCCAGCTCGAGGATGCGCTTCGCGCCGGCCAGCCGCACGAGCGTGGCGAGGAACTGCCCCTCGATGCGGCCGACCATCATCTGCGGCGCGCTCGTCTTCTCACGCGTCTCGGCAGCCAGGCGGTCGAAGAGCTCGCCGTCCGGCGTCGTGTGCTCCTCGGCGTACTCCTCGACCTGTGGCTCGACGATGAAGCTCATGCCTCCCTCTCCCCCGCTGGATGATCAGCGCGGGCGAAGAGTACGCACCCGTTGTGGCCCCCGAGGCCCATGGCGTTCGACAGCGCGACGCGCACCTCCGCCTCGCGCGCCTCGTTCGGCACGTAGTCGAGATCGCACTCCGGGTCGGGGTGCTCGTAGTTGATCGTCGGCGGCAGGACGCCGTCGTGGAGCGCGAGCACGCACATCATCCCCTCGATCGCCCCGGCCGCCCCGAAGCAGTGGCCCATCATCGACTTCGTCGACGAGATGGCCAGGTCGTACGCGTGGTCTCCGAAGACCTCCTTGATCGCCTTCGTCTCGGCGAGGTCGCCCAGCGGCGTCGAGGTCCCGTGCGCGTTGATGTAGCCGACATCTGCGGGTTTCACGCGCGTGCGCGCGAGGGCTGCGCGCATCATCTCGGCCACGCCGACCGAGTCCGGGTCTGGCGCGGCCATGTGGTACGCGTCGTTCGAGGCGCCGTAGCCGAGGACCTGGGCGTAGATCTTCGCGCCCCGCGCCTGCGCCGCGTCGAGATCCTCGAGCAGGAGGACGCACGCGCCCTCGCCCATCACGAAGCCGGCGCGCGTGGCGTCGAACGGGCGTGAAGCACGCGGTGGATGCTCCTCCTCCGCCGCGAGCCCGCGCATGGCGCAGAAGCCGGCGAGGATCAGCGGATGCATGCAGGCCTCAGTGCCGCCCGCGAGGATCGCGTCGGCGTCGCCGCGTCGAATGATCTCCGCCGCCTCGCCGATTGCGTGCGACCCGGTCGCGCAGGCCGAGACGGGCGCGTAGTTGGGCCCCCGCAGGCCGAGCGAGATCGCGAGCTGGCCGCTCGCCGAGTCGACCAGGACGTTCGGCAGGAAGTGCGGCGAGACCCGGTCCGGCCCGCGTTGCTGGAGAACCTCGTGCTGCTGCATGATCCCGAGGAACCCGCCGATCGCGGAGCCGAAGACGACGCCGACCCGCGCCGGGTCGAAGCCGTTCAGGCCTGCATCTTCGATCGCCTCCTTCGCCGCGCCGAGCGCGAGCAGGACGTTGCGGTCGAGCCGCCGTGCCTCTTTCGGCGAGACGACCCCGTTCGGCTCGTAGTCCTTGACCTCGGCCGCGACCCGTACGGGGAAGCCGCTCGCGTCGAACGAGCGGATGAAGTCGATGCCGCTCTCGCCGGCGACGGCTGCGCGCCAGGTCGACGGCGCGTCGTTGCCGAGCGGAGTGACGGCACCGAGACCCGTGACGGCGACCCTGCCCATTGCGGCAAGCTTAGAGGTAGTGCCCGGTCCTCAAGTCCCGTTTCCGCCGATGGAGGCGGAGCTCGTCGAGGAGCTCCCCGAGGGCGACTGGCAGTACGAGCCCAAGTGGGACGGGTTCCGCGGCGTGCTCGAGAACGACGGCGGCGAGCTCGCGCTGTGGAGCCGCAACGAGCGGCCGCTGCTGCGCTACTTCCCCGAGCTGGCGCCGCTCGGAGAGCTGCTGCCGCCCCACTCCGCGCTCGACGGCGAGATCGTCATCGCCCAGAAGGGCCAGCTCGACTTCGACGCCATGCAGACCCGCCTGCACCCGGCCGAGAGTCGCATCCGCAAGCTGTCGGCCGAGATCCCGGCCCAGTACGTCGTCTTCGACATCCTGCTCTGGCGCGGGAAGCCGCTGCACGAGCTGCCCCTGGAGAAGCGTCGCCGCGAGCTCGAGCGCAAGGCCGGGAAGTTCACGCTCTCTCCGTACACGCGCGACCCGAAGGATGCCGAGCGCTGGCTCGACCGGCTCGAGGCGGCGGGCCTCGACGGCGTCGTCGCCAAGCGGCTCGACCTTCCGTATCTCCCGGGCTCGCGCGAAGGCGTCGCGAAAGTCAAGAAGTACAAGACCGCCGACTGCGTGATCGTCGGCTTCCGCTACAGCGAGAAGGGCGAGGGGCGGATCTCGACGCTGCTGCTCGGCCTCTACAACGACCAGGGCGAGCTCGACTTCATCGGGCACACATCGGGCTTCCCGGCGGCAGTCCGTCGCGAGCTGGAAGAGGTGCTGCCGAAGATGCGCGCGCCCGGCGTCATCAGCGACGCCCGCGTCCCCGGTGGACAGAGCCGCTGGTCGCGGGGCAAGGAGCTCGACTGGAACCCGGTCCGGCCCGAGCTCGTCTGCGAGGTGCGGTTCGACAAGCTCGAGCGGAATCGCTTCCGGCACGGAACGAAGTTCCTGCGCTTCCGGCCGGACAAGGATCCCGAGCAGTGCACGTGGCGCGAGGTGCGGCCTCCGCGCCGGCGCGGCGACCCTACCGTCGAATCTCTTCTCGCCCCCGCGGGTCGCTGATCCAGCGCTGCGAGCGGCCACGGCGGCGCACCTCCAGCTTGTTCGGGTCGGCCGGCTCGAGGTCGAGCTTCTCGAACCGCGACGGCAAGCTCGCCTTTCGCCGCCACATGCCGGCCATCGGGTCGCCCGCCTTCGCGATCCGCTTCCGCATCGTCTCGACGGTGAAGGCCGCAGGGTCGACCTTCGGCACCTCCTCCCACCGGAGGGGCGCAGAGACCTGAGCGTTCAGGGTCGGACGCACTGAGTAGGCGGAGGCGATCGTCCGGTCGCGGGCGTTCTGGCCGTAGTCGACGAAGACGCCGCGGCGGTCCGCAACCCTCCAGGTCGTCGTCGCGACCTCCTGGTCGTCGACTCGGCGCTCGACCTCCTGGGCCAGTGCCTTCGCGAAGCGCCGCACCTCGGGGAAGCCCAGCTCAGGCTTGATCGGCGCCAGGATGTGGAAGCCCGTCGCGCCCGACGTCTTCGGGAACGAGGCGAGGCCGAGCTCGTCCATCACGCCCTTCACGACCAGCGCGATCTCGCGCACGTACGGCCACTGGCCGTCGAAGGTCGGGTCGAGGTCGATCAGCAGGTAGTCGGGCCGCTCGATCTCCGGGACGCGAGAGTGCCACGTGTGCAGCTCGATGCAGTTGAGGTTGACGACCCAGGCCAGCGCCTGCGGGTTGTCGAGGATCGCGAACACGGTCGAGTGCCCGCTCGGGAACTTGACGAAGACCTCGTCGACG
>JBKPFP010000044.1:0-7030 GCA_046744435.1 Actinomycetota bacterium
AGGCCGAAATCGACGAGCCCGATCAGGTCGGGCCGGAGGACGAGGATGTTCGCCGGGTGCGGGTCGCCGTGGAAGAAGCCGTGCCGGAAGATCATCGTCATCCAGGCCTCGGTGATGACCTCGGCGAGCCGCTTGCGCTCCTCGAGCGTGTACGGGGTCGTGTCGATGTCGGCGAGCTGCGTGCCTTCGAGGAACTCGAGCGTCAGCACGCGGGCGCGCGTGTAGGTCCAGTAGACCTTCGGCACGCGCACGTGCGGGTGGCCCGCGAAGTGCCTGCGAAAGGTCTCGGCGTTGCGCGCCTCGAGCCGGTAGTCGAGCTCCTGGCGGATCGAGCGCGCGAACTCGTCGACGAGCTCGCGAACGTCGATGAAGTCGAGCGCGCGTACACGCTCCTTGACGATTCGCCCGGCCTGGTAGAGGAGGGCGAGGTCGGCCTCGATCTGCCGAGGCGCGCCGGGACGCTGAACCTTTACGGCGACGACACGCCCGTTCGGCAGCACGGCTCGGTGCACCTGGCCGATCGAGGCGGCCGCGATCGGCTCGCGGTCGAACTGGGTGAAGAGGCGCTCGATCGGCTGGCCGAGATCCTCGCGTACGACCCGCTCGACGTCCTCGTACGGGAACGGGCGCACGTCGTCCTGAAGGCCGCGGAGCTCGGCGATGATGTCCGGCGGCAGGACGTCCGGGCGCATCGAGAGCAGCTGGCCGAACTTGACGAAGGTCGGGCCGAGCTCGTCGAGCATCTCACGGAGGTGCTGTCCACGCTGCGACGGCGTGCCTTCGGCCAGCTCCGGGCCGCCTCGCCCGGGGATCAGATCGGACAGACGGTGCCGCTCGAAGAAGTACCCGAACCCGTGCCGCACCGCGACCTGCGCGATCTCCGTGATGCGGCCGAGGTTGCGACTCTTCTGAGCAGGCTCCGCCATGCCCCTCAGTGTTCCACGCGGGCTAGAGAAGCCCTATTGCCGAGCGTCGGGCACCGCTCGCGGGCCGCCCTCGAGCAGCCGCAGGCGATGCTCCACCTGCGCGAGGCGGAGCTCGAGCTCCTCGAAGTCGTCGCGCGTGACGAGACCGAGCTGCTGGAAGAGCCCCTCGAGCCCGGAGCCGGCGCGCTCGCCGACGCGGGCGGCCTCGCCGCGCCAGCGGGCCATCACGTCCTCGATCGTGGCGCGCGCCTCGTCGCGGCGCATGCCGCCGCGCTTGGCCAGCTCGTCGGTGAGCTCCTCAACGCGGTCGGCGGTCAGCGCGACAGCGCCGATCGCCGCGAGGCCGAGCCGTTCCGCGGTCTCGCGGAGGTCACCTGCGGCCATGCGGCTTCGCCCTACGCCTCTGGCGGCGGCGTTCGCGCTTCGCGCGCGAAGCCGAGGACGTCGCGGCCGGGGCGGGCGCGGCTGCGCCGTCTCCCTCGATCTCGGCGACCGCCGCGGGCGCGAGCTCCGGGATCGCGGCCGGCTCTGCAGCGGCGGCCTCCTCGGCCTCCTCGACCGTGACCGCGAGACCCTCCTTGTCGAGCTCCCTGCTCTCCTTGCGCCGGGCCCACTCGGGCTCGCGCTCCTTCCAGATCGTCAGCAAGGGCGCCGCGATGAAGATCGACGAGTAGGCGCCGCAGCCGATGCCGATCAGCAGCGCGAAGGCGAAGTCCTTGAGCGTGTCACCGCCGAAGAAGAGCAGCGCGCCGACCGGGAGCAGCGTGATGAACGTCGTCGCCAGCGAGCGGCGGACCGTCTCCCAGAGCGAGACGTTCGCGATCGTCGCGAACGACGCGCGCCGCATGATCGGCACGTTCTCGCGGATGCGGTCGAAGATGATGATCGTGTCGTAGATCGAGTAGCCGAGCACCGTGAGGACGGCGGCAACGGTCGAGGTCGTCACCTCGCGCGCGGTGAGCGAGTAGACCCCGACCGTGATCACCACGTCGTGGATGAGCGCTGCCATCACCGGCCCCGCGTACTTGACGTCGAAGCGGATCGCCAGGTAGAGGACGATCAGGAAGAGCGAGAAGAGGATGGCGAGGATCGCCGAACGCGCGATCTGCCGACCGAAGCTCTCCGACACGTTCTTGGCGCCGAACTTCGTCGCCTGGAAAGCGTCTTCGAGCCCGTTGCGGAGCTGGCCCTGCTCCTGTGGCGAGAGTGATTCGGTCCGGATCTGGAAGTCGCGGTACTTCCCGTCGGTCTGGCTGCCTCGGCCCTGGATGACCGCCTTCGAGAACTGCGAGTCGATCGAGCGCGCCTCGGAACGAACGGCGTCGACTGACTCGGGCTGCGCAGTGGCGAACGTGACCTGCGTCCCGCCCTTGAAGTCGATGCCGAGGTTCAGCCCGCGCACGCCGAGCGAGACCGCGCTGACGAGCACGACGACGGCGGAGATCGCGAACCAGAAGTTGCGGCGGCCCACGTAGTCGATCTGCAGCCACTTCGCGCGTTGCGCGCCGGCCGCCCCCATGAAACGCGGGTTGTCGAACCAGCTGAAACCGGCGAGCAGGCCGAGCATGGCGCGCGTCGCGGCGACGGCCGTGATCAGCGAGATCCCCGTGCCGATCAGCAGCATCAACGCGAAACCCTTCACGCCGGCCGTCGCGACCAGGAACAGGACGAGGGCCGTGATCGCGGTCACCGCGTTCGCGTCGAGGATCGTATGGAAGCCCTTGGCGTATCCGGTGGAGATCGCGGCGCGCACGGATTTGCCCGCGCGCGCCTCTTCTTTGATGCGTTCGAAGACGACGACGTTCGCGTCGGCTGCGACACCGATCGTGAGGATCAGCCCCGCGAAGCCAGGCAGCGTCAGGGTGACGTTGAAGAGCAGCACCGCGGCGTAGAGGAAGGCCGCGTAGATGCCGAGGCCGATGACCGCGACCAGGCCGAGGAAGCGGTAGAAGAGGAGCAGGAAGAGCGCGACGACGAGCAGGCCGGCGATGGCGGCGTTCTTCGCCTGCTGGAGCGAGTCCTTGCCGAGCGTCGCCGAGAGGTCGGTGCTCGCGATGGTTACGTAGTTGACGGGCAGCGCGCCCGTCTGCAGGACGAGCGCGAGGTCCTTCGCCTCGCTGAGCGAGCCGATGCCCGTGATCTGGGCGCCGTTGCCGGGCGGGATGCCGACCGGGTTCTCGTTGAAGTCGATCGTGGGCGCCGACTTGATCTCGCGGTCGAGCACGATCGCGAACTGCTGGAACCACTGCTCGTCGGGGCCGCCGAACCGGCCGGCCTGCTGGCGACCCCGATCGGCGAGCTCGCGGGTGACGTCCTGGAACTTGTCACCGCCCTTGTTAGTGAACTGCATCGTCACGATCGGCTGGCCCGTCGACGTGTCGAAGTCCTGGCGCGTGCCCGAGAGCTTCAGGTCCTCCCCCGTCATCTCGGGGATCGGGTGCTCCTTGTTGTCCGGCTCGTACTTGAAGAGGTAGAAGTACGTGCGGCTCGGCTGCTCCTCGTTCACGCCCGGGCAATAGCGCTCGGTCTTGCCGCACGTGATGACGACCGTATTCTCTGGCACGGCGAGCACCTTGTGGCCCTTCGGAACCTCGCCCGCCTTGCCGCGCTGCTTGACGTACTTCGAAGAGAGGAGCGCCTCGCGCGTCGGAGCCGGCCCGGCGACATGCTGCTTGCCCTTGAAGAGGTAGAACTGCGACGGCTCGCCCTTCCGCGCCTGGCTCTGCACCTGCGAGAGCAACGAGTAGAGCGTCACCTGTGGAATCGGGTTGCCCTGGATGTCCTTCGAGGGGCCGGTGAGGTCGGCTTGGAGGTCGTAGAGCTCGAGCTTCGCGGTCTTGCCGATCAGCTCGGCGGCGCGCGCCTGGTCGTGGACCCCGGGCAGCTCGATCACGATCTGGTCCGAGCCCTGCTTGCGGATCTCGGGCTCCGAGACGCCGATCTTGTCGACGCGGCTGCGCATGATCTCGACCGAGCGATCGAGGTCGGATTCCTGCAGCTTCTGGTTCTTCTCCGGAACGGCCTTCAGGACGACCTCGAGGCCGCCCTGGAGGTCCAGGCCGAGGGTCGGGCTCTTGTGGATGGGAGAGCCCGGAATCGCGAGCGCGGCGACGCCGAGCAGCGCCGCCACGAGCAGCGACAGGAGGATGAGGTGACCGCGACGTTCTGACATGGAGCTGTGCTCGCCTAGGGTAGCTGGGAAGCGGGGGTTTCCTCGGGGTTTTCCGCGGCTTCCGGCTCAACCCTGGAAGCGATGGCGTTCCTCGCCACGCGCACGCTCGTGCCCGGCGCGATCTCGAGCCTGATCTCGTCCTCGTCGAGCCGCTCGATGCGCCCGTAGAGGCCACCGAGCGTCATGACCTCGTCCCCGATGTGGAGGTCGGAGTGCAGACGCGCTTGCTCGGCGCGGCGGCGCCGCTGCGGCTGGATGAGCAGCACCCACAACAAGATGAACATGCCTGCGAAGAAGATCAGCGAGATCACGCGGCCTCCTCCGGCGCGCCGTGCAAACGATCGAGGGTTTCCTCCTTGAAGGATGCCAGGTTGCCGCGCCCGATCGCTGCCCGTGCGTCCGCGGTGAGCGTGAGCAGGAAGCGCAGGTTGTGCAGCGTCAGCAGCCGCAGTCCGAGCAACTCCTGCTGGTTCACGAGATGCCGGAGGTAGGCGCGGGAGAAGCGTTTGCAGGCCGTGCAGTCGCAGTGCTCGTCCAGCGGGCCGGGGTCGCGCGCGAAGCGGGCGTTCTTGAGGTTGAGCCGGCCGGCGGAGGTGAGCGCGGTGCCGGTGCGGCCCATGCGCGTCGGCAGGACGCAGTCGAACATGTCGATGCCGCGCTCGATCACCTCGAGGATGCCCTCGGGGTCGCCGATGCCCATGAAGTAGCGCGGCTTGTCGGCGGGCAGCTGCGGCGCGGAGGCGGCGACCGTCTCGATCATCGGGTCGCGCTCCTCGCCGACGAGGAGCCCGCCGAGCGCGTAGCCGTCGAAGCCGAGCGCCGAGACCTCCTCGATCGAGCGCCGGCGCAGATCGGGGTCGGTCGCGCCCTGGGCGATGCCGAACAGGAGCTGGCCCTCGGCGCGCGGCGCTCGGAGCTGCCGTTCCGCCCAGAGCGTTGTGAGGCGCACGGCCTCTCGCAGCTCTGCCTGCTCGGCGCCCGCGGGTGCGCAGACGTCGAGGCACATGGCGATGTCCGAGCCGAGCTGCGCCTGGATCGCGGCGGCGAGCTCGGGCGTGAACCTGGTTGCCTGGCCGTCGTAGACCGAGCGGAACGTGACGGCCTCCTCGTCGGTGGCAAGGATCGTGTCGCGCAGCGAGAAGACCTGGAAACCACCTGAGTCGGTGAGGATCGGCCCGTCCCAGCCCATGAAGCCGTGGAGTCCGCCGAGCTCTGCGATCACGTCCTCGCCGGGCCGGAAATGCAGGTGGTACGTGTTGCCGAGGACGATCGTCGTCCCGAGGTCGCGCAGCTCGAGCGGGTCGACCATCTTCACGGTCGCCTTCGTCCCCACGGGCATGAAGGCCGGCGTCGGCACCTCGCCGTGCACGGTGCGGAGGACGCCCGCGCGTGCTTCGCCGTCCGTGGCCGCGACCTCGAAGCTCACAGGAGCAGCATTGCGTCGCCGAAGGAGTAGAAGCGGTAGCGCTCGGCGATCGCGAGCTCGTAGAGCCGGCGGGTCTCCTCGACGCCGGCGAAGGCCATGACGAGCGCGAGCAGCGTCGAGCCGGGCAGGTGGAAGTTCGTCAGCAGGGCATCGACGCGGCGGAACTCGAAGCCGGGCGTGATGAAGAGGCCCGTGCGCCCGGAGAGAGGCGCGCCGCGCGCGAGCGACTCCAGCACGCGCACGGTCGTCGTCCCAACCGCGAGCACGCGCTCGGCGGCGCGAATCCGCTCCCAGGCCTCCGGCGCGACCTCGTAGCGCTCGGAGTGGATCGGGTGGTCGGCGAGGTCGTCCACGGTCACCGGGCGAAAGGTGTCGAGCCCGACGTGGAGTGTGACGCGCTCGATGTCCAGCCGCTCCAACAGCTCAGGCGTGAAGTGCAGGCCCGCGGTCGGCGCGGCCGCAGAGCCCTCGCTTTCCGCGTACACCGTCTGGTAGCGCTCCGGATCCGCCAGCGGCTCGGTGATGTACGGCGGCAGCGGCGCCTCGCCGGCCGGCTCGCCTTCGAGCCGCAGCCGCCAGCGCCCTTCACCGAGCGGCTCCAGCAGCTCGACCGGGCCCAGCCGCTGGCCGGCCTTCAGCCTGCGCGACGGGCGCGCGAGGCCCTCCCACTCGCCGTGCCCGTTCAGCCGCTCGAGCAGCAGCACCTCGGCCTCTCCCCCACTCGGCCGACGCAGCCGCAGCCGCGCGCGCACCACCCGCGTGTCGTTGACGACGACCAGCTCGCCGTGCAGCTCCTCGGGCAGCTCGAAGAAGCGCCGGTGCCGGACCTCCCCGCTCGCGCGCTCGTAGACGAGCAGCCGGGACCGGTCGCGGCGCTCGGCTGGGTGCTGTGCGACCAGCTCGGGCGGCAGCGCGTACTCCAGCTCGGAGCGCTTCATCCGAACCGAACGCTAGCGTTCCGACGCATGGACGAGGTCGCGATCCGCCGCGCGAAAGAACGGCTCTACGAGGCCGCTCAGGGTCGCACCGAGCCCGCCGATGTCGACACTGCGCTCGAGCGCGCACGCGCGCAGATCGAGGCCCTCGCCGAGCTGTCCGCCCAGATCGAGGCGACACTGCCCGGTCGCGTCGAGGACGCCGTTCGGGAAGGCGTCCGCGCGGAGGCGCTGCCCATCGGCCGCCAGCTCGCGGAGGTGCGCGGGCTCTCTGGCCAGACCATTCGCCGGCTCGAGCGGCTCGAGCACGACCTGCTCGCCGAGCGGCACGCCCGTATCGACGATCTCGCACTCCTCGTCGACCTGATCACCTCGGGCTGGAAAGGCGTCGACCAGAGGCTCGCGCGCCTCGAGCGCAAGGTGGAGACGAACGGCAACGGCGCCGTCGTCTACCGCGTCGACGAGCGCGAGGCGCTCAGCTCGTGGCCGCGAGAATCGCGGCAGACGTCCCCGCCCACAGACTGACCGCGGCGATCAGCGGCCGGTCGGTGAGCAGCACGTTCTCGGGCTC
>JBKPFP010000009.1:0-4811 GCA_046744435.1 Actinomycetota bacterium
GACCGAGGAGCAGGAGCGCTACCTCGAGTCGTGGGACGAAGGGACCTGAGGCGCCGCTTGCGGCGCCGACCCTCAGGACGCGCGGCTCTGCCGCGCGTCCGTCTGAAATGACCGGTCGACCCGATCTGAGGCCGACCGAGCGGACGTGAGCCTGAAGGCGCTTGTCCTGGCCGCGGGCTACGCGACGCGGCTCCGTCCGCTCACGGACGACGTCCCGAAGATGCTGCTGCCGCTCGCCGGGCGGCCGATGCTCGACTACCTGCTGGACGAGATCCGCGAAGTGGCGGAGATCGACGAGCTCCACCTCGTCACGAACGCGAAGTTCGCCTCGGCCTTTCGGGAGTGGGCGCCGGAGGACGTGACCGTGCACGACGACGGGACGACCTCGAACGAGGACCGGCTCGGCGCCATCGGCGACATCGCGTTCACGGTCGAGCGTGCCGGGCTCGAGGGCGAGGACCTGCTCGTCGTGGCGGGCGACAACCTGATCGGCTACTCCGTGCCCGACTACGTCGCCTTCTGGCGCAGAAAGGAGGGAGCCGCGATCGCGCTCTACGAATGTCCCGATCCGGAGCTCATCAAGCAGTACGGCGTGGTCGAGCTCGACGACGACGACCGCGTCCTCTCGTTCGAGGAGAAGCCCGAGCACCCGCGGAGCAACCTCGCTGCAACCGCGGCCTACCTCTACCGCGCCGAGGACGTCGCACTCGTCCGCCGGTACCTCGAGGAGGGAAACTCGCCGGACGCCCCCGGCAGCTTCGTCGAGTGGCTGCACACGCGGGCGCCGGTCTACGGCTACCGCTTCAGCGGCGAGTGGATCGACATCGGCGACCACGCGCAGCTGCTCGAGGCGGACAACCGCATGCGCGAGCGCGCCGGCCTCCCGCCGCGGGCCGAATACGCGCTGGACTGACACGCTTGCGGCACGCCTCGGCTCCTACCCTCCCCCGGGGTGGGTGCGTGCGCCGATCTGCTCGACGTCCTGCTGCCGCGGCGCTGTCTCGTCTGCCGCGGGCCCGCCGACGCGCTCTGCGACGCCTGCCGCGGCCGGCTCACGCGCCTGAGCGCGCCCTGCTGCGCGCGCTGCGGGGCTCCCGTCGCCTGGCCGGTCGCGCGCTGCCGCGAGTGCAGCGGGCGCCGTCTGGGGTTCACGCGCGCGCGAGCCGCGGTCGCGTACGACGACGCAGCGCGCAAGCTGGTGACCGCGTGGAAGGAGCACGGCCTCCGGGCCCTGGCGACGCTCGCCGGCGATCTCGTCTGCGAGGCGGTCGAGCGCCCGCCCGTCTACACCGTGACCTACGTGCCCTCCGATGCCGACCGGCGGCTCCGCCGCGGGCACAACCCGGCGCAGCGGCTCGCGCGAGAGCTCGGCAGGCGCTGGCAGCTCCCGGTCGTGCCGCTGCTCGGGCGGCAGCCCGGCGTCCGGCCCCAGCGTGGCCTGCCGCTCGCCGAGCGGCGGCGAAACGTACGCGGCGCCTTCGTGCCTACCAGTCCGAGCCCGCCGGCGCTCGTCCTCGTCGACGACGTCTACACGAGCGGGGCTACGGTGTCGGCGGCGGCGTCCGCGCTGCGCAAGTCCGGGGCCCGCCGGGTCGAGGTCGTCACGTTTGCGCGGGCCGTTCGGTAGATTTGCCGTGCCGATGCGTCTCCAGGTCAAGGGTCGGAACGTCGAGGTCAGCGAGCAGATCCGGACGTACGCCCAGGAGAAGCTGCGCAAGCTCGACCGGCTCGTCGCCGATCCGACACGCGTGGAGCTCGAGCTCGCTCTCGAAACGAACCCGAAGATCGCCGCGAACCACATCGCCGAGGCGACGGTCTGGACGAAGGGGCCGGTGCTGCGGGCGCGCGAGTCGTCGGCGGACATGAAGGCGTCGATCGACCAGCTCGTCGACAAGCTCGAGCGCCAGGTCAAGCGCTACCGCGAGAAGCGCCGTCCGCGTCGCCACTCGCGCGCAGACGGTGGGCTCCAGGCGCCGCCGCTCACCGCCTCGGACGAGGAGCTGACGATCGTGAAGACGAAGCAGTTCACGGTCAAGCCGATGAGCCCCGAAGAGGCGGTCCTGCAGCTCGAGCTCGTCGGCCACGACTTCTTCGTCTTCCGGAACGGCGAGTCGGGCGAGGTCAATGTGATCTACCGGCGCCGCGACGGCGACTTTGGGTTGATCGAGCCCGAATAAAAGGCGCAGATGGGCTTCTTTCGCCGCGAGCGGCCGATCCACGAGCAGCTCGCCGAGGAGGGTGGGCTCGACCTCGAGGGCGGCGCGGTCGCGGACGAGCCCGAGGCCCAGCCGCCCGACGAGCCAGGAACCGCCACGAGCGTCGCCCGCGCCCTGCTCGGGCCGCAGATCGCCGAGGACCTGCTCGCGTCGCACGGCGTTCCCCGTGCCCGCGAGTGGGACGCGATCGCAACGGCCGAGGCGCCTGATCTTCCGGGAGACGCGCTCGACTTCGTCGTGGCCGACGACGGCACGCTGTTCGTCGACGTCGACCTGCCGGAGGATGCGCTGGCGCCGGTCGCCGACGCGCTCGAGGCCACGATCAGCCCGCCCTATCGCGCCGTGGCGAGGCGCCGCGACGGCGACGTCTGGAGCGCCGCCGCGATCGCGGTCGATGTCGTCGCCGTGCCGCAGTACCTTCCGGGCGACGAGGTGGTGATCGCGGCGCACGAGGGCGACGTGAAGCTCGTGATCGACGGCGAGGAGTACGAGGGCGAGATCCCCGCGCTGGAGTCCTTCGGCCAGGAGCGCTTCGAATCGTTCGTGCTCACCGCGAGCCGCCTCGACAATGAGCTCTGGGAGGTAACGGTCAATCCCTTGTGAGGCACCGCCTGCGGTGCCGTTTCCAGGGCGCGCGCGCTCCGGCCGCGTGCCCGTCTGAACTGACCGGTAGACACATTCCGGCTAAATCCCGAGCCGCTTCTGAGCCGATACCCTAGGACGATGTCCGGTAGCGATTTGGGTGGGTTCGAGCGCGTACTTCGCATGGGCGAGGGGCGGCGCCTCAAGCGCCTGCGCGGACAGGCGGACTACATCGCCTCGCTCGAGCCCGAGCTCGAGCAGCTCTCGGACGACGACCTGCGCGGCCAGACCGCGACGTTCAAGCAGCGCATCGAGAATGGCGAGCCGCTGGAGGACCTGCTCTTCGAGGTGTACGCGACCGTCCGCGAGGCGTTCAAGCGCACGATGGACATCCGCCTCTTCGACGTCCAGATGATGGGCGGCATCGTCCTCCACGAAGGCGACATCGCCGAGATGAAGACGGGCGAGGGCAAGACGTTCGTCGCCACGATGCCTCTCTACCTGAACTCGCTGACGGGCCAGAACGTCCACCTCGTGACCGTCAACGACTACCTGGCCAAGCGCGACCCGAACTGGGTGAAGCCGGTCTACGACGCCCTCGGCGTCCGCGCCGGCTACATCGAGAACCTGATGCCCTTCTCGGAGCGCAAGGAGGCCTACGCGGCCGACATCACGTACGGCACGAACTCCGAGTTCGGCTTCGACTACCTCCGCGACAACATGGCCGTCACCCTCGAAGGCACAGTCCAGCGCGGCTATCCGTACGCGATCGTGGACGAGGTCGACTCGATCCTCATCGACGAGGCGCGCACGCCGCTGATCATTTCCGGCGAGCCGGAGACGGCGGCCAAGATCTACTACGACTTCGCGCGTGTCGTGCGGGGCCTCGAGGGCCAGGCGAGCAAGACGAAGAGCAGCGGCAAGGGCATCGACGAGACGGAGGCCTCGGGCGTCGACTACCTCTACGACGAGAAGTTCAAGACGGTCTCCCCGAGCCAGGGCGCGATCGAGAAGATCGAGCGCCAGCTGGGCATCGAAAACCTCTACGACCCGCGCAACGTGCAGATGGTCAACCACCTGACGCAGGCGCTGAAGGCGCAGTCGCTCTTCCAACGTGACGTCGACTACGTCGTGTCCGACGGCGAGGTGAAGATCGTCGACGAGTTCACCGGCCGGATCATGGAAGGCCGTCGCTGGTCGGAGGGCCTCCACCAGGCGATCGAGGCGAAGGAGGGCGTGCCGATCCAGGAGGAGCACGTCACGCTCGCGACGATCACGCTCCAGAACTACTTCCGCATGTACGAGAAGCTCGCCGGCATGACGGGCACGGCGAAGACCGAGGAGAAGGAGTTCACCGAGATCTACGGGCTCAACGTCGTCGAGATCCCGACGAACGAGGCCGTGGCGCGCGACGACCGCAACGACTTCATCTTCAAGACCAAGGAGGCGAAGTACAACGCGGTCATCGAGGACATCCAGGATCGTCACGAGCACGGGCAGCCGGTGCTCGTCGGCACGATCTCGGTCGAGGTCTCCGAGCACCTCTCGCAGCTGCTGACGCGCACCGGGATCCCGCACAACGTGCTGAACGCGAAGCAGCACGAGAAGGAGGCGGGGATCATCGAGGACGCGGGCGAGCCGGGCGCGGTGACGATCGCGACGAATATGGCCGGCCGAGGCGTCGACATCAAGCTCGGCGAGGGAGTCGTCGAGGCCGGGGGCCTCTACGTGCTCGGCACCGAGCGGCACGAGGCGCGCCGGATCGACAACCAGCTGCGCGGCCGCTCGGGCCGCCAGGGCGACCCGGGCGAGTCGCGCTTTTACCTGTCCGGCCAGGACGACCTCGTCCGGCTCTTCGCCGGCGACCGCATTCACTCGATCATGGAGCGCTTCAAGGTGCCCGACGACCAGCCGATGGAGTCGGGCCTGCTCTCGAAGCAGATCGAGAACGCGCAGAAGAAGGTCGAGGAGCAGAACTTCGTCGCGCGCAAGAACGTACTCAAGTACGACGAC
>JBKPFP010000424.1:0-8743 GCA_046744435.1 Actinomycetota bacterium
GCCCGGACCGACCTCGTTGCCCTGCTCGTCCAGCACGGCCGCGTCCACTCCGGGAAACGGCTTCGTGGCCGAGCCCGGCTTCCCGGTCGTCACGCCCGGCAGCGGCGTGATCAGGATCATCCCGGTCTCCGTCTGCCACCAGGTGTCCACGACCGGCACGCGGTCGCCGCCGATCACCTCGCGGTACCAGACCCAGGCTTCGGGATTGATCGGCTCGCCCACGGTTCCTAGCAGCCGGATCGAAGACAGGTCGTGCTTCTGCGCATACTCAGGCCCCCACTTCATGTGGCTGCGGATCGCCGTCGGCGCCGTGTAGAGGATGTCGACGCCGTAGCGCTCGACGATCGCCCACCAGCGGTCCCGGTCGGGAAAGTCCGGAACGCCTTCGTACATGACGCCCGTGGTCGCATTGCAGAGGGCCCCGTAGACGATGTAGCTGTGCCCGGTGACCCAGCCGACGTCGGCGGCGCACCAGTAGACCGAGTCGGGCTTGACGTCGAAGATGTAGTGGTGCGTCGCGGCGACGCCGACGAGGTAGCCGGCCGTCGTGTGCGCGATGCCCTTCGGCTTCGCGGTCGTGCCGCTCGTGTAGAGCAGGTAGAGCAGGTCCTCGGAGTCCATCGGCTCGCAGGGACAAGACGCGGCGTCCTCGCTCTCCTCGGCGACCGCCTCGTCCCACCAGACGTCGCGGCTCTCGTCGAACGGCGCCTCGTTCCCGGTGCGGCGCAGGACGACCGTGCGCTTCACCGTCGGTGCCTCAGCCAGCGCGTCTTCGGCATTCCGCTTCAGCGGCACGGGTGAGCCCTTGCGCCACGCCTCGTCTTGGGTGATGAGCAGCTCGCACTCCATGTCGTTCCGCCGCCCGGCGAGCGACTCGGCCGAGAAGCCGCCGAAGACGACCGTGTGCGGCGCGCCGAGCCGGGCGCACGCGAGCATCGCGATCGGCAGCTCGGGCACCATGCCCATGTAGATCCCGACGGGCGTGCCCTTGGAGACACCCAGCTCCTTCAGGGCATTCGCAAGCCGCACGACCTCGCGCTGGAGGTCGGCGAACGTGATCGACCGGCGCTCGCCCTCCGGCTCGCCCTCCCAGTGGTAGGCGACCTTGTCGCCGAGCCCCGCGTGGACGTGCCGGTCGACGCAGTTGAAGCAGACGTTGAGCTTGCCGCCGAGGTACCACTTCGCGTAGGGCGGCTCCCACTCGAGCAGGCTCGTGAAGGGCTCGAACCACGTGACCCGCTCGCGGCCCTCGGTCTCCCAGAACTCCTCGAAGTCGCGCTCGTAGATGTCCGGCTGCGCGTTCGCCTGCGCGGCGAACTCCTCGGACGGCGGGTAGCGCCGCTCCTCGAGGAACATCGTCTCGATGGCAGCGGGACGAGTCTCCGTCACACGCTACGCGTCCAAGTCACATGAGAGGCCAGAAGGAGTACGTCGCCTCTCAGGGTTCCAACTCGTACGGGAACTGCGTGAGGTTCTCGGCGCCGTCGTCGGTCACGCGCACCAGATCCTCGAGGCGGCAGCCGCCGAACCCGGGCCGGTAGAGCCCCGGCTCGAGCGTGACGACGTCGCCGGCCATCAGCTCGGTCTGGCTCCCGCGCCCGAGCCCCGGCTCCTCGTGCACCTCGAGGCCGACGCCGTGACCGAGCCCGTGGAAGAAGCCCGTGTCGAGCACCTCGCCGGGAGCCTTCGACAGCGAGGTCCTCTGGCCGTTTTCCTCGAAGAACTCACAGACGAGCTTGTAGACGTCGAACCCCGCGACGCCCGCCTTCGTTCTCTCCAGCGAGCGGTCGAGCGCCTCCTTGCAGAGGCGGTGGTACGTGACGACCTCGTCCGGCGGCTCGCCGACCACGTACGTGCGGGTCATGTCCGCATAGCACGCGGATTGCGGATCCTTCGGCCAGAGGTCGATGACGACCGGCTCGTTGGGCGCGATTGGCCCGGAGCCGAGCTCGTGCCCGATCGCCGTCTGCGGCCCGTGCGAGACGATGAAGTCCTCGCCCGAGACGTTGTGCTCGCTGAAGGCTTGGCGGATCGCGGCCTTCACGCGCTCGCAAGTCAGCGGCTCGCCGTCGAGGAGGACGACGCTGTCCGAAGGCTCGGCCCGGCGCAGCAGGTCGCGCGCGGCGGCCATCCCGGCCTCCGCGGCACGCTGTGCGCGCCGGATCCCTGCCAGCTCCGCCTCGTTCTTCACACGCCGGCGCTTCGCGAAGAAGTCGTGGTCGGGCTCGACCTCGACCCCGTTCGCGCGCAGGTGGTCGGCGACCTCGAGCGGGAACGTTCCCGGCACGACGGCCTTCGTGACCCCGAGCTCGCGGCAAGCGTTCAGGTTCAGGTGCTGCCAGACGATCTCGTGGCGCGGCACGCCCTTGAGCAGCATCTCGTCGTAGCCGAAGTCCTCCCACGGACGCACCTCGATGCCAAGCTCCGCGATGCGGTCCATCTCGAACGACGTCGAGACCGTGATCCGCTTGCCGTCGTGCTCGGCGTAGAGGAACTCGTCGGGGACGACGACCGGCACCTCGTGCCGCATCTCGGGCGAGCGAACGGAGTCGGCGAAGATCAGGACGTCGGGCACGGGCGCGCGGAATCCTACCGGCCGTTCACGGTCCATTCGCAAGATGGCCGAGTTCGACATACTCGGAAAGTCGGCGAGAGACGCCGTGGTGCCTAAACTGAGAACTCGTGGAAGACGCGTTCGAGCGAGCTCAGGAACTGATCGCCGAGTACGAGGAGGAGCTGAAGCAAGAGCTACCGCCTGACGCTGAGCTCTTCGACGCGCACGTCCACCTCGGCCACGACACCGACGGCTTCCGAGGCGTGTACGAGGAGCTCGAGCGGATCCACGACCGCGTCGGCATCTCGCGCGCGTTCATGTTCTGCATGGACGAGCCCGACCGGCACCCGGCCTTCCGGGCGCCGAACGACAGGACGCTCGAGTACGGGCGGCGCTCGCAGGGGCGCTTCATCCCCTTCGTCCGCCTCGACCTCGCGGAGACGCCGATCGAGGAGGCCGAGCGCTGCCTCGAGCTCGGAGCTCGCGGGATCAAGCTCCATCCGCGTGCGCAGCGCTTCCTGCTCAACGACGAGCGGCTCGCACCGGTCTTCGCGCTCGCCGCCGAGCGCCGTGTTCCGATCCTCATCCACGGCGGGCGCGGGCTGCCGCCGATCGCCGACCACCTGGCGCGGCTGGTCGACCAGTTCCCCGAGGCGCACCTGATCATCGCCCACGCGGGGATCGCCGACCTCGCGGGCCTCGCGGGCCGCTTCGCGGGCAAGGCAGGCGTCTTCTTCGACACGTCCGTCTGGAGCCCCGTCGACCTGCTCAGCTTCTACTACCAGGTCTCGCCCGAGCAGGTGCTGTACGCCTCGGACTACCCGTACGGCCGCCAGCCGAGCTCGCTCCTGATCGCGCTCCGCACGGCGAGGAGCGCGGGGCTCACTGACGAGCAGGTTCGCAACATGCTCGCCGGCAACGCGCAACGAATCGCGGACGGCGAGCCCCCGCTCGAGCCTTCTCCGCCCCAGGGCGGCGGCACCTTCACACAGACCATGGCGCTCGCACGGATCCACCAGTACCTCTCGATGGCGACGCCGTTGCTCTGGACACGCCAGGCCGACTCGATCGGCGTCATCGGGCTCGCGCTGAACGCCTGCAACGAGCGCGACGGCTCAGCGGAGGATCTCGAGCGGATCAGGGAGCTACTGACGACCGCGCGCGAGCTGTGGCGCACCCTTCCCGAGGTCGAGGAGGAGGACCGGGTCGACGTCAGCAGAGCAACGTTCGGCTTGATTCACCTCGCGGATATCCTCGCGGTGACTTCGACAGGGGAGGGCTGACGGCACACCTGTCGATCGGTCATTTCAGACGGGCCCACGAGGAGAGCCCGTGCGCCCTGAGGTCGGCACCGCATGCGGCGCCTCCGGTCTCATCCACCCGGCGGACAGCCTGGCGGTAACGTCCAAGGCGGATTGACTGAGCTCAAGGTCAACGGCGGGACGTACGAGGTGGACGGCGAGGTCGGCCGCTCGCTCGCCGAGACGCTGCGCGAAGACCTCGGCCTGACGGGCACGAAGATCGCCTGCAACGAAGGGCACTGCGGCGCCTGCACGGTGCTCGTCGACGGCGTGCCGACCCTCTCGTGCATCACCCTGCTGCACAGGGTCGATGGGGACGTGACGACGATCGAGGGGCTGCGCGAGCACGCGCTCGTGGGGTCGTTCGTCCGCGCCGACGCACTGCAGTGCGGGTTCTGCACCCCGGGCCAGATCGTGTCGGCCGCCGCCCTCGTCGAGAGCAGCCCGGAGCCGACCAGGGAGGAGATCCGGCACGCGATGGCGGGCAACCTCTGCCGCTGCGGGGCCTATCCGAAGATCGAGGAGGCGATTCTGTCGTGGCGCGACTGATCCGGACGGAGAAAGAGGTCGAGGGCCGGTACGAGGACGTCTGGCTCGTCATCGAGGAGGACTCCCTCGACCAGTGGCCCGCGGGGCCGCGCGAGGTCGTCGGCCGTCCCGCGCCACGGGTGACCGGTCCGCTCCGTGCACGCGGCGAGGCCCGCTACACGGCCGACCTGCAACTGCCCGGGATGGTGCACGCCGCTGTCCTCCGCTCACCTCACGCGCGCGCGCGCGTGAACAAAATCGATCTCTCGCCGGCGCTCGACTCGCCCGGTGTGCGGGCCGCGATCGGGCCGGGCGACTCGCACGTCCTCGTCGAGGACGCCGGCTACCAGGGCGTGGCTGTCGCGGCCGTCGCCGCGGACACCTTCGCCCAGGCGCGCGCCGCGGTGGCCCAGATCGAGGTCGAGTGGGAGGTCGGCGAGCCTCTGCTCGACCCCGATGAGGCGGTTCGGCGCGGACAGCTGCTGGAGGAGCCTCGCCGCTACGAGCGCGGCGACGTCGACCGCGCCTTCGCTGAGGCGGACGTCGTCATCGAGGCCGAGTACCGCACGCAGACCGTCCTCCACAACTCGATGGAGACGCACCAGGCCGTGTGCGAGTGGCGCGGCGACATGCTCGACGTCTACATCTCGACGCAGTTCATCTGGGGCATCCGCGACTCGGTCGCCGACCAGCTCGGGCTCCCGCCCGACAAGGTGCGCGTCGTCTGCGAGTTCATGGGCGGCGGCTTCGGCTCGAAGAACGGCCCCGACGATTACACGTTCATCGCCGCGGAGCTCGCGCGCCGGAGCGGACGTCCCGTGCGCTGCGCGCTCACCAGGCGCCAAGAGCATTTGGCCGTCGGCAACCGCAACTCGACCATCCAGCGGCTGACCGCTGGGGCGCAGGCCGACGGGACACTCGTCGCCCTAGCCGGCGAGTTCGTGAACGCGGTCGGCTGGTCGGGCTGGACGGCCTCGACCGAGGGCCCGATGCAGATGCTCTACGACTGCGAGAACGTGCGGACGGTCACCTACGGCGCGCAGGTGAACACGCCGCCGATGAAAGCCTTCCGCGCGCCGGGCTTCGTCGAGGGCACCTTCGGTCTAGAGCGGCTGCTCGACGAGCTCGCGGCCCGGCTGGACGTCGACCCGCTCGAGCTCCGGCGGCGCAACTACGCCCACGCGGCCGAGGATCGGCCGTACTCCTCGAAGCGGCTGCTGGAGTGCTACCAGCGCGCAGAGCCGCACTGGGAGCGGCGTGACGAGGTCCGCGCGCGCAGCGAAGGCCCGTGGAAGCACGGCGTCGGCCTCGCCAGCCAGGTCTGGTACGGCGGCGGCGGCCCGCCCTCGTACGCCTTCGTGCGGCTGGGCTCGGACGGCAGGGTCACGGTCATCACCGCCATGCAGGACATCGGTACCGGGACGGCGACGGCTATGGCGCAAATCGCGGCCGACGAGCTCGGCCTGCCGCTCGAGCGCGTCGACATCGTCCTCGGCGACTCCGCGCGCGGGCCGTACGCCTCGATCTCGGCGGGCTCTTCGACGACGCCTTCGATGGGCCCGGCGGTACGTGCGGCAGCGGCCGACGCGGCCCGTCAGGTGCTCGAGATCGCTGCACAGCGCTACGACCAGGAGCAGCGAGTCCTCTCGCTGAAAGGCGGGCGGATCGTCTCGGCGGACGGAGGCTCGTGGCCGCTGGAGGAGGTCGTCGGCCTGCTCGAGGATGCGCAGATCCTCGGCAAGGGAGCTCGTGGGCCCAACCCGACCGGGATGCAGGTACTGACCTTCGGCGTCCAGGTGGTCGAGGTCGCGGTCGACGTCGAGACCGGCGAGGTTCGCGTCGAGCGCGTCGCGGCGATCCACGACGTGGGCAGGGTGATCAACCCACTCGGGGCGTCTAGCCAGGTCGAGGGCGGCATCATCCAGGGCCTCGGGCACACGCTCTCGGAGGAGCGACTCGTGGATCCCGAGACCGGCAGCATCCTCACCCAGTCGCTCGACGCCTACAAGCTGCCGACGATCGCCGACATGCCCGAGATCGTCACGGAGCTGCTCGACATCCCGGACGAGCACCTCACGAACCTCGGGTCGAAAGGCCTCGGAGAGCCGCCGATCGTCCCGATCGCCGCCGCGATCGGGAACGCGATCCGCGACGCGACGGGCGCCGACGTGCGCTCGCTGCCGATCACGAGGGAAGAGATGCTGCGCGCGTTGCGCGAGGCGGAGGAAAGGACAACCCAGAAATCCGGTGCCAGACTTCAGTCTGGCTTCGGCGTGCCCTCCGGTGCAGCTGGTTCGGCCTGAGTCGGCCGAGGAGGCGGCGGCCGCGCTCGGCAACGGCTCCGTCGCGCTCCACGGCGGCACCGATCTCGTCCCGTTGCTCCGCGACGGCATCGTCCGCGCGGACACGCTCGTCGACGTGCGCTCGGTCGTCCCGCGCGGGATCGACGGCACGCAGATCGGCGCCGGCACGAGCCTCGCCGAGCTCGAGGCCGACCGCGGTATCCCGGACGCGCTCCGCGAGGCCTGCAGGCTGGCCGCCTCACCGCAGCTGCGCGCGATGGGCTCGCTGGGCGGCAACCTGCTCCAGGCGACGCGCTGCTGGTACTGGCGCCTCCAGTTCCCCTGCTACTTGCACGGCGGCGATCGCTGCCACGCGCGCGACGGGCAGCACCGAGAGCACGCGATGTTCGCCAACGACCGCTGTGCCTCGGCGCACCCGTCCGACCCGGCCGCCGCCCTGCTCGCGCTCGGGGCAACGGTGCGGACGACCAGGCGCGAGCTCCCGCTCGCCGAGCTCTACCGGCTGCCGACCGACGACGACCGCGACTTGACCGCGCTCGTACCGCAGGAGCTGATCCTCGAGCTCGACGTGCCTAGGCCGGAGACGAGCGTCTACCTCAAGGCGATGGACCGCCGGCGCTGGTCGTTCGCGCTCGTCGGCGTCGCGGCTGCGCGTTTTCCGGACGGCGTCCGTTTCGGCCTGGCAGGCGTGGCGCCGATTCCCTGGGCGATCGACTCGCCCGACGACCTCGAGCAGGCGACGCCGCTGGCCGGCACTGAGTACAAGCTCGAGATCGCGCGCGCACTCGTCCGCCGCGCCGCGGAGGCAGTGCGATGAAGTACCTTGCCGTCCTCCTGCTCGTCCTGCTGGTCGCCGGTTGCGGAGGCGGGGGCAACGGGAGCGCCGGCAGCAACGGCGGCGGGAACACGTCCTCGACCAAATGCGAGGTGACGCCTGACGTGAGCGAGAACCCACCGGACATCACACCGCTCGACCCGGGCAAGCAGTACCGGCTCGTCATGAAGACGAACAAGGGCGCGTTCACGATCTTGCTCGACACGAAGACGTCGCCGTGCACGACGGCGTCGATCGTGCAGCTCGCGAACAAAGGCTTCTTCAACGGCACGATCTTCCACCGCATCGTTCCGGGCTTCGTCATCCAGGGTGGCGATCCGACGGGGACGGGCAGCGGCGGACCCGGCTACAAGACGGTCGACACGCCGCCCGAGAACGCGCGGTACACGAAAGGCGTGGTCGCGATGGCGAAGACGATGGACGAGGCGCCGGGCACCTCGGGGAGTCAGTTCTTCGTCGTGACCGGGGCCGACGTCGGCCTCCCACCCGACTACGCGATCCTCGGCAAGGTCGTCGACGGCCTCGACGTCGTCGAGCGGATCGGGAAGCTCGGCGACGCGAGCGAGCAGCCGACGCAGCGCGTCGTGATCGAGACCGCCACCGTCCAGTAGGGCACAACTGATGGTCGCGGTCGTCGTCCTGGCCGCGGGCGCTTCGACGCGCTTCGGCTCGCCCAAGCAGCGGCTATTGCTCGAGCCCGTGCTCGAACGCGTCCGGGCGAGCTTGGTCGAGGACGTCGTCGTCGTGTCCGGCGCGCACGAGCTGGAGACGAGCGCCCGCAACGTGCGCTGTCCGCAGTGGGAGCAGGGGCAGGGCGCGTCGCTGCGCTGTGGGCTTGCGGCCCTGGCGGATGAAGTGCTGGCCGCGGTCATCGTCCTCGTCGACGGGCCGGACCTCGCCCCTGAGGCGATCGACCGGGTCGTCGAGGTGTGGCTGGAGAGTCGCGCCGAGGTCGTCGCGGCCACCTACGGGGGTGTCCGACTGCACCCCGTGCTGCTCGCCCGCGAGGTCTGGGACCGCATCCCCGACGAGGGCGCGCGCTCCCTGCCCGCCCTGCTCGTGCCGTGCGACGATCTTGGCCCTCCAGGAGACGTCGATTTTGCCGATGACCTCCCCGAGAGGTTCAAGCCACCGCCCGCCGAAGAGTGAAGACCGTCATGGAGCTCGTCCCCGCGCTCGAGTCGAAGACCGAGACCCCGCCGCTGACCGCAGCGCGCCTGCG
>JBKPFP010000233.1:0-3323 GCA_046744435.1 Actinomycetota bacterium
CTCGCCGAGCTTGTCGACGAACTCGACTCGCAACGGCGACTCCTCGTCGACGAGCTGCGTGTCGGTCAGCTGGGCGAAGCGAATGAGCGTCGTGCGCGCGATCGGCTGGGGCGGCCTGCCGCCGACCAGCTCGCTGCGGACACGGTACGCCTCGGGCGGGCCGCGCTCGAGCAGGTTGTCGCCGTTGCGGTCGACGATCGTGCGCTCCAGCGTCGATCCGGCGTGGACGGCGCTCGGGATCGAGACGAGCGCGAGGCCGACGACGAGCGCGACGGCACGCACTAGAACGTGTTCTCGCCCACGAAGGCCTCCCAGTCGAGGTCCGACCGGTACTGGTACTCGCGCCAGTTCCTGATCAGTCCGTCGCGGACGCGCACGAAAACGGCGCCGTGGTAGCGGTTCTCGGCCTGGAACGTGTACTCGCCGGCGCCGACCTGGGCGTCCTCGTCGAACACGATGTAGTGCCAGGCCATCTGCATCGGCGGGTCGGGCGTCTCGTCGCCGCCGAAGAAGCGGTAGAGCTCTGCGCGGCCGCGGTAGAGCTGCGTGTCAGGCGGCTCGCTATAGACGGCGTCCTCGGCGAAGCACTCCGCGGCACGCCGGGCGTCTCCCACGTTCCAGGAATCGGCGACGCGCCGCAGGAGCCGCCGGAACTCGAGCGTCGTCAGGCTCAAGCAGCCGCGAGTGCGACCGTGCGCTCCTCGCGCGACGCGCGGTAGTCCGGCCCGAGCGCCTCTTCGAGCTTCCGCTCCAGGTCGCCCGTGGCGGCCAGCTCCTCGACGATGTCCGCACCGCCGATCAGCTCGCCCTTGACGAAGATCTGCGGGATCGTCGGCCAGCCCGAGATCGCAGACAGCTCCTCGCGGAACGCCGAGTGCGGGAGGATGTCGACCGCGGTGACCGGCGCGCCGGCCTGGCGCAAGGCCGTCAGCGCGCGCATCGAGTTGCCGCACATGACGAACTCGGGCGTGCCCTTCATGAACAAGGCGACGGGCGCGTTGTCGATGACGTCGGTGATCTGGATGCGAAGGTCGCTCACTGGGTTCCTTTCGTGGAGATGCGGAGCTCGTGGATGGTGCCGTCGGCGAGCGGCTCGGCGAGCGCGGCGTAGACGAGCTTGTGCTGCTCGACGAGCGAGAGGCCCTCGAACCGCGCGCTCGCCACGGTCACGTGGTAGTGGTCGCCTCCGCCAGTGCGGTCCTCGACCGACAGCTCGGTCGCGTCGGGAAACGCCTGTTTTAGGAGGGTTTCGAGCGGTGTGCTCGCCATGCGGAGGCATCGTAGCCACGGGGAACTGTGATAGAACCCGGCGGCCAACAGGGAGAGGAGTAGGAATGAGAACGTTCCGATTGCTCGCAGCCCTGCTTGCGGCTTGTGCATTCGTGGCCACCACGGCGTCGGGAAGGCCGATCCTCGAGCCCTCCGAGACGGTGGTCATGAGCGGGCTCGACAACCCGCGCCACCTCGCGTTCGGACCGGAAGGCGGCCTGTACGTCGCCGAAGCGGGGCGTGGCGGGGCCGGGCCCTGCATCGTCATTCGCGGCGAGACCCAGTGCGCAGGAGCGTCCGGAGCGGTGTCACGGCTCTGGCACGGCAGGCAGGAACGAGTCGCCACCGGGTTCCCTTCGTACGCGCCGGCAAGCGGCGAGGGCGCTACGGGACCGCACGGCGTTTCGCTGCACGGACGGGGTGGTGCCTACGTGACGATCGGTCTCGGCGCCGAAGGCGATCCGATTCCGTTTCGCGCGATCATGGGTCAGGGCTTCGGCCGAACGGCACGTTTCCTGCCGAACGGCAACTGGCGGTACGAGGACGACCTCGCCGGCTACGAAGTCGCGAACAACCCGGACGAGAGTCCGGTTCCGGACAGCCAGCCCTATGGAATCCTCGCCGAGCCCGGCGGGCGTGTCGTCGTCGACTCCGGCGGAAACGACCTGCTTCGCATCCGCGCGAACGGGCGCATCTCGACGCTCGGCGTCTTCCCGTCGCGTCCGCAGGGGCGCTCGACGGATTCCGTGCCGACTGCAGTCGAGGTCGGCCCGGACGGCGCCTACTACGTCGGCGAGTTGACCGGAGGGCCGTTCCCGGTCGGCGAGGCGCGCATCTACCGCGTCGACCCGCCCAACGCGCCCACGGTGTTCCTGACGGGCTTCACGGCGATCATCGACATCGCCTGGGGGCCTGACGGACGGCTCTACGTGCTCCAATTCGCGACCGGGCCCGGCCTGACCGGCCCCGGCGTACTGATCCGGGTCGAGGCCAACGGTACGAGGACGCCGGTGGTCTCCGATCTGATCGCGCCCGGCGGGGTCGTGTTCGGCCCCGACGGTGCCGCGTACATCTCGAACAAGAGTGTCCTGGCCGGCGCAGGCGAGGTGCTTCGCGTCGAGCTGTAGAGAACGACGGGGCCGGCGCGTCTACGCTCCGGCCCCGCGGTTCATCTCCGCCTCGTCGTTCCTCCCGGGCTCTCGCGTGCCGCGCTCGACGTCCTCGAGGACTCGCCGGCGGTGATCAACGTCGTGCATCTGCCGGGCGCCTCGATCAAGCCGCGCGGCGACGTCGTGCTGTGCGACGTGGCACGGGAGGATGCAAGCCTGGTCATCGAGGAGCTGCGGAGCCTCGGGCTCGGCTTCGCCGAGCAGGGCAGCATCGCCATCGACGAAATCGATACGGCCCTTTCGGACGTGGCGCGCCAGGCCGAGCGTGCTGCGGGCGGGTCGCCCTCCGACGCCGTCATCTGGGAGGAGGTCGAGTCCCGGACCTCGGAGAGCGCGGAGCTCTCGTTCAGCTTCGTCGCCTTCATGGTGCTCGCGACCCTGATCGCAGCCGTCGGGATCATGACCGACTCGCAGATCCTGATCATCGGCGCGATGGTGGTCGGCCCGGAGTTCGGCCCGCTGGCGGGGTTCGCGGTCGCCTTCGTTCAGCGCCGCCTCGAGCTAGCGCGGCGCTCGCTCGCCGCACTCGTGGTCGGCTTTCCGGTGGCGATTGCGGCCAGCCTCGTCTTCACGCTGCTGCTGCGCGGGCTCGGCCCGGCCCCCGACGAGCTCACGGTGGTCGGACACCCGGCGACGCTCTTCATCTCGAATCCGAACTGGTTCTCCGCCATCGTCGCCCTGCTCGCCGGCTGCACTGGAGTCCTGTCCCTGACGACGGCGAAGTCGGGTGCGCTGATCGGCGTTCTCATCTCGGTGACGACGATCCCGGCCGCCGCGAACGTCGGCGTGGCCGCCGCGTACGGCGACTGGAACGAGTTCCGCGGCGCGCTCGCTCAGCTGGGCATCAACCTCTTGTGCCTGACGGCTGCGGGCGTGGGGACGCTC
>JBKPFP010000381.1:0-1421 GCA_046744435.1 Actinomycetota bacterium
CCTTCGCCTTCGAGCGGCACGCTCGACCTCGGCCCGCTCACCCTGCACATGTACGGGCTGATGCTGCTGCTCGCGATCGGCGCGTGCATCGCGTTGACCGGCGTGCGCTACGTGCATCGCGGCGGCGACTGGGACACCGTCCTGCGGGTTGCCGTGTGGGGCGTGGCGGCCGGGATCGTCGGCGCCCGCACCTACCACGTGTTGACGAGCTGGGACGAGGTGCCCGACGAGTGGTGGGGGCCGTTCGCGGTCTGGAAGGGCGGCCTCGGTGTGTGGGGCGGGATCGCCCTCGGCTGCATCGTCGGCGCGATCGTCGCCAAGCGCTCGGGAGCAAACGTGGCCGTGCTCGCGGACTGCGTGGCGCCGGGCCTGTTGCTCGCCCAGGGCATCGGCCGCATCGGCAACTGGTGGAACCAGGAGCTGTACGGGAAGCCGACCGACGAGCCCTGGGGGCTCGAGATCGACCCCCAGCACCGCGTCCCGGGCTACGAGCAGTACGACACCTTTCACCCGACCTACCTTTACGAGCTGATCTACGACTCGGTGGGAGTCGTCATCTTGCTTGTCGTCGACCGGCTCTTCCGCATCCGCCCGCCCGCCCTGTTCGCGCTCTACGTCTCCATCTACACGTTCGGACGCTTCTTCGAGGAGCTGCTGCGGATCGATCCCGCGCACGAGTTCGCGGGGCTGCGCCTGAACGCGTGGGTCTCGATCGTGCTCTTCGTCTGCTCGACGGCATTCTTCGTCTGGTGGCAGTTCTTCCAGGGGCGTGGCCTGCGCGTGCGGCGCGGCGCGTCCGAGCGGAGGCCGGAGGGGCCTAAGATGGCGATCCCGAAGGGCCGCGTCCGCTCCTCTCGTTAGCCTGCGGCCGGTCATGAGCGTGCGCGAGCTCGACCTCGACCTCGAGGCGTTCGAGGGGCCGTTCGACCTGCTGCTGGCGCTGGTGCTTCGCGAGGAGCTGCCGCTCGCGGAGGTCGACGTCGCCAGCATCGTCGTCGCCTTCGTCGAGCGGCTCGGCGAGCGGGAGGAGCTCGACCTCGAGGCCTGCGGCGAGTTCCTCGTGCTCGTGGCGGCGCTGCTCGAGCTGAAGGCGCGCGGCCTGTTCGACGACGAGGCCGACCTCGCCGAGCTCGAGCCCGAGGAAGCCGCCGAGGAGCTGGCGCGGCGACTCGAGGAGTACCGACGCATCAAGGAGGCGGCTGCCTGGCTCGCCGAGCGCCTGGCCGGCGAGCGCAATCGCTTCTTCCGGCTCGGGCCGGCGCCGCTCGCGCCGCGGGCCGAACGCCAGCTCGCCGCCCAGGATCCGGCGCTGCTCGCGGCGGCTTTGCGGGCCGTGGCGGCGGAGCCGCCCGAGGTCTCGCTGTCTCATTTGGAGCTTCGCTTCCCGCCCGTCACGCAGTTCGTCGCGCGCTTCCGCGCCC
>JBKPFP010000350.1:0-1897 GCA_046744435.1 Actinomycetota bacterium
GCCGTAGCGCCGGTGTCGAAAAGCTCGTGTTCGTCGGGACGATCTGCTCTTATCCGAAGTTCGCTCCGATCCCGTTCCGCGAAGCCGACCTTTGGGACGGGTATCCAGAGGAGACTAATGCGCCGTACGGGGTCGCGAAGAAGGCGCTACTCGTCGGTGCGCAGTCCTACCGCGTGCAGTACGGCTTGAATACCGTCTTCCTCCTCCCCGTGAACCTCTACGGCCCTCGCGACAACTTCGACCTCGAGACCTCGCACGTGATCCCGGCGCTGATCCGCAAGATGCTCGAGGCGGAAGACCGCGGTGAAGGCGAGGTCGTGCTCTGGGGCGACGGATCGCCGACGCGCGAGTTCCTCTACGTCGAGGACGCAGCCGAGGCGCTGTTCCTCGCCTCACAACGCTACGAGGGCGCCGAGCCGGTGAACCTCGGCACCGGCCACGAGATCTCGATTCGGAAGCTCGCGGAGGTGATCGCCGGCGCCACGGGATTCAGCGGCGAGATCGTCTGGGACACCACAAAGCCGAACGGTCAGCCGCGCCGTCTACTCGACGTCTCCCGTGCCGAGCACTCGTTCGGGTTCAAGGCGCGAACGCCGTTTGCCGAGGGCATCGAGCGGACGGTCGCCTGGTATCGGCAGGCCGTGCCGTCGCTGGCGGCGTCCTAGGCCAGCTCGCGCCGACCGGCTGCGGCCGTCAACCGGTCGAGGTCGGCGTCGACCATCAGCTCAACGAGCTCACGGAAGGTGGTCGTCGGCTGCCAGCCGAGCTTCTCGCGCGCCTTCGTCGCATCCCCGACGAGGTGGTCGACCTCCGCGGGGCGCAGGAACTGCGGATCGACCTTCACGAAGTGGTCCACCTCCAGCCCGGCGTGCGCGAACGCGATGTCGGCGAACTCCCGGACCGAGCGGGGCTCGCCCGTGGCGACAACGTAGTCCTCAGGCTCGTCTTGCTTGAGCATCCGCCACATCGCCTCGACGTAGTCAGCCGCATAGCCCCAGTCGCGCTCCGCGTCGAGGTTGCCGAGCCGAAGCTCGTCGACCAGGCCGAGCTTGATCCGGGCGACGCCGTCGCTGATTTTGCGCGTCACGAACTCGAGCCCGCGGCGCGGGGACTCGTGGTTGAAAAGGATCCCTGAGACGGCGTACAAGCCGTACGACTCGCGGTAGTTGACCGTGATGTAGTGGCCGTAGGCTTTCGCGACGCCGTAGGGCGAGCGCGGGTAGAACGGCGTCTGCTCGTTCTGGGGTACTTCGCGCACCTTGCCGAACATCTCGGACGAGGACGCCTGGTAGAAGCGGATGTCGGGATCGACGGCGCGGACCGCCTCGAGCATGCGCGTCACGCCGACGCCGGTGAACTCGGCAGTGAGCACCGGCTGGTTCCACGAGGTCGGGACGAAGCTCTGCGCGGCGAGGTTGTAGGCCTCGTGCGGCTCGGCCGTTCGCAGCGCCGACACCAGCGAGGGCGGATCGAGCAGGTCGCCCTGAACGAGCGTGACGCGGTCGACGAGGTGCGCGATGCGCTCGACGTTCTCCGTCGAGGCGCGGCGCGTCATCCCGAACACCTCGTAGCCCTTGTCGAGGAGCAGCTCCGCGAGGTAGGAGCCGTCCTGCCCAGTGATGCCCGTGATCAGCGCCCTGCGACCCGCCACGGGACGGCACCCTATCTGAGGGTCGAGAGGAGCTTCTGCCACGGGTTCGCGCCCGGTCCACGGCTTCAAGATCCATGCGCATGAGCTGTCGGGGATCGTCCTCGACGGGCTGGCTACGCTTGCTCGCGTGCGACGGCTGCTTGCGTCCACGATCGTCGCGGTCGTCGTCATGGCGGCGGTCGTCGTCGTGGGTCCGGTTTCCTCTCAGTCAGCAGCCGGTCCACGTGTCCTTGTGTTCACCAAGAC
>JBKPFP010000012.1:0-1829 GCA_046744435.1 Actinomycetota bacterium
GGCCTTGCGTGGCGTTCTCTAACCCGCACGAGACACGTCCCGGGTCAGACGCAGGACATGTCTGCTGGCGGAAGCGGGCTAGGCCGCGATCCGCTCCTGCTCGTGCGCCGCCGCGCTGCGCGCGATCCAGGCCTCGCCGACGGCGGGCTCTCTCCCGCGCTTGAGCAACCTGCGTATGAGCATCGCGAGCGGGCCCGGTGGCGCCTGTGCCGCGTCGCGAAGACGGTCGACGCGCTCATCGACGAGCAGCCGGCTGATCTCGACGTGCATCGCCTCTCAAGCTAGAGACAGCCTCGGCCGGACAGGGCCACCGGCTGGTGAACATCGTGCGTCAGGCTTGCGAGCGACTGCTAGCTGGGGCGCCCCGGCATCCCGAGCGCTCTGACGACCGCCTCGGTCCGCGAGCGAACGTCGAGCTTCTCGTAGATGTGGTCGAGGTGTTTCTTCACGGTTCCCGGTGCGATCGACAGCGTGGTCGCGATCTCACCGTTCGTCCTCCCCTCGGCCACGAGCCCGAGCACCTCGGCTTCCCGCTCGGTCAGCGCGTTGGAGCTCGAGCGGACGAGGAACGGGATCAGGTACGGCCGCAGCAGTTGAGCCAGCCCCACGAGCAGGAACGCGACCAGCAGCTCCGGCTCCTGGATCCCCTGACCGTTCCACCGCTCGAAACCGTCCATCTCCGCGTCGAAAGATACGCCGATCGGCGTATTGACCGCAGGCTCTGCCGGGTTTGTGATGGAGAGAGCGCCAGGGAGGTCCTCCCCTCCCGAGCCCCGGTCGGGTGAGACCAAGGCGCCCAGCGCGGCGAGCTTGACACCGACTCGCTTCAGCAGACCGGAGGCTCAGGAAGGGCCGGTAGGGGTTCTCGGCCCTTCCCTGGCCAGGGGTGCTATACCTCCCACGAGGAATGGCCAAGCCGGTCGAGCAGCTGGACCGCGTCATCATCCGTTTCGCCGGGGACTCCGGCGACGGCATGCAGTTGACCGGCGGCCGCTTCGCGAGCGAGACCGCGATCCTCGGCAACGACCTCTCGACGTTGCCCGACTTCCCGGCCGAGATCCGGGCGCCGGCGGGCTCACTGCCGGGCGTCTCGGGCTTCCAGATCCACTTCTCCGACCACGACATCCTCACGCCCGGCGACGCGCCGACCGTGCTCGTCGCGATGAACCCCGCCGCCCTGCGCACGAACCTCAAGGACCTGCCGAAGGGCGGCACGCTCGTCGTCAACCGCGACGCGTTCAACGAGCGCAACCTGCAGAAGGCCGGCTATACGGCGAACCCGCTCGACGACGGCACGCTCGACGACTTCAACGTCCACGAGGTCCCGCTGACGACGCTGACGCTGGAGGCGCTGAAGGACGTCGACATCACGAAGCGCGAGGCGGAGCGCTCGAAGAACATGTTCGCGCTCGGCCTCATGTCGTGGCTCTACACGCGGCCGACCGAGGGCACGCTCGGTTTCATCGAGAAGAAGTTCGCCAAACGGCCAGAGATTGCGGAGGCGAACACTCGCGCGTTCAAGGCCGGTTACGCGTTCGGCGAGACCGCCGAGATGTTCACGACGCACGACGAGGTCAAGCCCGCGAAGCTCGCGCCCGGCACGTACCGCACCGTCACGGGACACCAGGCGCTCGCGCTCGGCCTCGTCGCGGCGAGCGTCCAGTCGAAGCTGCCGCTCTTCCTGAGCGCCTATCCGATCACGCCTGCCTCCGACATCCTCCACGACCTCGCCCGCCACAAGAACTTCGGCGTCCGCACCTTCCAGGCCGAGGACGAGATCGCCGCCGCTGGGGCGGCCCTGGGCGCGAGCTTCGGCGGCGCTCTCGGCG
>JBKPFP010000334.1:0-4606 GCA_046744435.1 Actinomycetota bacterium
GGTGTCGCGGACGGCGTCGTAGGCGTCGTCCGCGCCGGCGAGGAGGATCACGCCGCCGTCCAACACCGCGTCGAGCCCACGCGCCGCGAGGATGGATGCGAGCTCGTCGGCCCGGTCATCCACCTCGACGACGAGCCCTTCCGGCCCGCGCCGGAGGTCTACGAGCGTCCCGGCGCGCACGACCTCCCCGCCCTCGACGATCACGACCGCGTCGCAAATGCGCTCCGCTTCCTCGAGATGGTGCGACGACAGGACGATGTCCACGCCGAACTCGGTGCCGATGCGGCGGATGAGGGCGAGCATCTCCGTCCGCTGCATCGGGTCGAGCCCGTCGGTCGGCTCGTCGAGGAGGACGAGCTCGGGATCGTGGGCGATCGCCGAGGCGAGCTTCACACGTTGCCGCTGCCCCGTCGACATCAGCCCGACCGGTCGGAAGCGCTCCTCGCCGAGGCCGACCAGCCAGAGTGCGTCGTTGGCCCGCTGCACCGCCGCGCGCCGCGGCAGAAGGTGCATCTCGGCCAGGTGGCGCACGAAGTCGGTCGCGGCGAGCTCCGCTGGCAGGTCGTGGTGCTCCGGCGCATAGCCGACGCGCGAGCGCACCTCGATGCCGGCCGTCGCGGGATCCGCGCCCAGGACGGTCAACTCGCCGCCTTCCCGCGAGCGGAGCCCGAGGACGAGCGAGATGAACGTCGTCTTGCCCGCGCCGTTCGAGCCGAGGAGACCGGTGATCCCGTGGCCGATGTCGGCGTCGAGGCCCGCGAGCGCGACCGTCTTGCCGTAGCGCTTTACGACGCCTCGCGCGGAGACGACGGCTGGCGATTGAAGGTCAGACATTGCTAACGGCGAGAGTACGCCCGACGACCACGCCGTACATCATTCCGAAGGCTCTACTCGCCCCTACTTAAGAAACGATGCTTGCGCCGCTAGACTGCGGTCGCCGGCGCCTGTAGCTCAGGGGATAGAGCGCGCGCCTCCGGAGCGCGAGGTCGCAGGTTCGATTCCTGCCAGGCGCACTGACCCCCGATTTGCAGGAATTTCGCAAAGCCTTGGCGGGAACGAATTTACAAATCGTCGCCGGCCTCTCGTCCTCGCCGACTACGAAGCGCATCGTCTCCTCGAGTTGGTCGATGTCCCAGTCGGTGTAGATGTCGTCCGTCGTGGTGATCGACGAGTGGCCGAGCAGGTTCTGGACGGGATTCAGGTTGCCGGTGTGGTCGAGCACGGACTGGCCGGCCGTGTGCCGTGCCATGGCTCAGGCGGGGTAGGGCCAAGCCTGGTTGCGGGGCAACGAACTCACCGCCCCCGGCGAATGGCCGCTCGCGGAACTCGTCGGCGAGCATGTCGCCAGGGCGCCGACCGCATGCGGAATCTTCCGCATGGCGACAGCATGGCCACTCCGCAGGTCAGGCCTCGAGTGCCGCAGCGACGGCGAGATCGTCATCGGTGATCGCTACGCCGTCGGTGCTGCGGCCCTCATTCGGCATCGCCCGCCCGAATGACCACTTTACGACTCCGTGAGCGTTTCGACTTGCAGTGCCTCAATGTCAACATCCTCGAAGCTCACGTTCCAATCCCCGGGGGTTCCGAGGACGCGTCCGCAGCTGAGGAGGATCGGGGCCGGGAAAGCAGAGACCGGACCTGCGAGTGCAAACGTTACGGTGCTGTCCGGGGATCCGCTCGGCGCGAGCCACATTTCCGCGTAATCGATCTCGTCCGGGGGTGCCTGGAGCACGCAGTACATGTGCACGGCGGTAGTGGCGTTGTTGTGGAACACACCGTTCGCGAAGGCGAGAAAGGACTCGGGTGAATCGAGAGGAAGCTCGAGCGCGGCTACGAGTTGACCGGACGTCGTGCTCGTGCCCGATTCGACGAACGTGGAGAAGGCGTCGCTTGGCCCACGGGGCCCTTCCTCGCCCGGTTCTCCGTCGTCTCCCGGCAGCCCCTGCAGCCCCTGCAGCCCCCGCAGACCCTGCAACCCCCGCGGCCCCTGCGGCCCCTGCGGCCCCTGCGGCCCCGGTGCGCCCTGAGCTCCCGTCCATCCCTCTGGACCGTCGGCGCCGCGCGGACCTCGGTTGCCTCTCAGCGCCCGCTTTGCCTTGGCGCTGATATCGACCGTCTGGATGGTGCCGTTCTTGATGTTCTTCGACGTGACGATGAAGACGCCCGCCGATGCCGTCGCAGCAGAGATCAAGGCGACGGCTGCTGCCGTGAGGATCACTTTCACGGATTACTCTCCTATCTCGGGCTGCGAGCTTTCCGTCCTCAGATTGGCGGGCTCGCGGCCCGTCTTACGTGCAGATAAGACCGTAAACCTGCGCAATTGTTAGTGAATCGCCGGATAGTTGCTGCCTTGTCCGCCGCGGCCACGGCCCAGACCGCGGCCCGGATCAGATGCGGGAACCTCCTCGAGGAGCTCGACGCACGGAGCCTCGGTCTCGGCCACGAGCCTGAGTCTGCAACGCGGCCTTTCCAATCAGGAGCGGCTGCCCGATGTCAGGCTCCATCTCGATTGATGCGCCCTTGAGGTTGGGCAGGGTTAGTAGGAAGCGCCCTAGGTGATGCGGCGGTTCCGTTGTATAACCAGGCGTCCCGTAAATCCACGACAAGGCTTCGAAAGGAGCTTCCATGCTGCGGCTGTTGTTTGTTCTTGTAATGGGGGTTGTTCTTGCCACGGGGGTCGGGTTGCTGCTGGGCGCCAACGGTGCGCTCGCAGACCCGAATCTGCCTGACATTGCCCCGCACCGCCACCTTGTGGAGACGCCGTCAGGGAACCTGGTGGAGGTCGGGCCGCGCGTCTGCGGCGACCCGTCGAAGCAGCACGCGTTCAACCAATTCCACTTCAACATTCACACCAGCTCCACTGCGCCGGGGGTGGGTTATGACTCGCTCGGCCCGCAACACGGCGCCCCAGGGCTTCACAACCACCAGGGTTCCGATCTGGTGATTCGGCCCTGTCCGCCCGCCGGATAGCGACGGCCGGATGATCCACGGGTAGCTCCGCGTCCTCCGTCACAGCGGCAAGGACGCGGAGCCGCCCGAGTGTGCTAGCTAGGCGTTCGGCTCGCCACCCGGCCCCGGCCGGCGGCGCAGGCTTGGGGTCGCCGCTCCGGACGCTCGTGATGGCAACGCCTCGGCGTCAGCCGGGGTACCGAACGGGCTCGTCCTCGACGACCACGAGAACGGGTTCTTCGCCGCCGTCCGTCGCTGGCCGGACGTCGACCACGCGAAGCATCCTGTTCCGCCCGAGCGGGATCATGTAGCCGGGGTTCCAGTTCGGGACGACTGGATACCGATGGGCCGCGCTGGGTCTACGCGGGAGGTCGCAGATGCGGTCGTCTTCCTCGCCTCGCCGCTCTCGTCGTACATCAGTGGCCAGAGCCTCACAGTCGACGGCGGCGCCACAGCCGTCGGGCCATTCCCGCGCCCTGAGGCCGGCGATTCGCCCACCAGGCGCACTCGGCTCGAGGGCGCCGAGGCTGTCAGCCTTTTCTCCTTTGAAAGAAGGAAGAGGACGAGTCCAGACCGCGTCTATTGAGCATGACGACGCGGAACTTCCTTCTCGTTCTTCTCGGATCAGCCGTGCTCGTCGTCGCGCCGGCCGACGCCGGCAGCCTGCACTGGGCATCCGGCTACGGCCATCCGAAGGAGCCGCAGCTGTGCAAGACGCCGTCTCCGGGGAAGCGCGGCAAGTCGTTTCCGGGCACGCCCCGCGTGGACACGTTCTGTGGAACACGCGGGGCCGATGAGTTCGTCGCCGTCGGGGGTGGCGACCACGTCGAGGGTTACGACGGCGCCGACGTGATCAAGGCTCGCAACGGAAAGCCGGACGAGGTCTGGGGCGGCGTCGGGCTCGACAAAGCCTTCGTCGATCGGTGCGACGTTCCGAACACGCGGGACGTCGACAAGCTCAAGGTCGCGGGGAACTGCCCCGGGGTGAAGCCGCGCCGGGTGCGGACGTACGGCGTCAACGACGATCCGCCGATCAGCCGGCCTGTGATCGAGTGCTACGTCGATGAGGACGGCGAGCGCGTCATCGATCTCCTCGTCGAGCCGCAGATGCGTGCGCTGGACGTGACCAACGCCGTCGATTTCCAGACGGTCACCTGGTCCGCGGCCCTCCTCGCCTTCGAGAACAACGAGTGGCACGTCATCTTTCGCGGCAGCTGGTTCTGGGACCGGACATACGACGAGCAGGTCGAGGCGTTTCCCGGCAACTACTGGCGGAGCTTCCGCACCGGTGAGCGGACCTTCGTGCATTACGTAGTGCCGTCGCCCGGCACCTACGCGGTCGGCGTCCTCCTCCACTGGTACCCGACGAAGAAGGCGCCTGCGCGTGACGAGGTTGCAGTGGCGCGCGCGCACTACGGCCCCAACGCGAACCCCACCGACGACGCCTGCATCTTCGAGGCGTAGTCGTGCTCACCACTTGGAGTGTCCTGGCCGTCGGCGCCGGGGTGCTCGCCGCCGTCGTCGTCCCCGGCGTCTGGCTGTGGTGGCCGTCGCGGGGTGAGTCGGCGTCCCAGCGCGAGCTCGGCATGGCGCTCATGACGGGAACCGTGATCGCGTTCGCCGTGCTCGCGGTGCAGGGCCTCTTCGAGCTCCGGCT
>JBKPFP010000480.1:0-5723 GCA_046744435.1 Actinomycetota bacterium
GGGCCAAAGGTAAGGTTGCGCCGCCCCGGATGAAGATCGGCGTCGCCAAGGAGATCAAGTCGGACGAGTACCGCGTCGCGCTGACCCCTGCGGGGGCGCGCGAGCTCGTCCGGCACGGGCACGAGGTGCTCGTCGAGGCCGGCGCCGGCAAGGGCAGCGCCTTCTTGGACGAGGCCTACGAGGCCGAGGCTGCCCGCATCGCGTCCGTCGACGAGGTCTGGGCGGACGTCGACCTCGTGCTCAAGGTCAAGGAGCCGATTCCGGCCGAGTACGGGCACCTGCGCGACGGGCTAGTCCTCTTCACGTACCTCCATCTGGCCGCCGACGAAGGGCTGACGAAGGCACTCATCGAGAGCGGCACGACGGCGATCGCGTACGAGACCGTCGAGACGGAGAACCGGGCGCTGCCGCTGCTGGCGCCGATGAGCGAGATCGCCGGCCGGCTCGCCGCACAGGCGGGCGCCTACTTCCTCGAGAAACCCGTCGGCGGCCGCGGGCTGCTGCTCGGCGGCGTGCCGGGCGTGGCCGCGGGCAAGGTCGTGGTCATCGGCGGCGGCATCGTCGGCTACAACGCGGCGCTGATCGCGCTCGGACTCGGGGCGAACGTGACCATCCTCGAGCGCTCGATCGACCGCATGCGGCACCTCGAGGAGGTGCTCGGCGGCCGCGTCTCGCTCCTGATGTCGTCGGGTCTGCAGATCGAGGAGTCGGTCGCAGACGCGGACGTCGTCATCGGTGCCGTCCTCATCCCCGGCGCGCTGGCGCCGAAGCTCGTCACGCGCGAGATGGTGGGCGGCATGAAGCGCGGCTCGGTGATCGCCGACGTCGCCATCGACCAGGGCGGGTGCTTCGAGACCTCGCGGCCCACGACGCACTCGGAGCCTGTCTACAACGTCGACGGCGTCATCCACTACTGCGTGGCGAACATGCCCGGCGCCGTGCCGATCACTGCGACGAAGGCCCTGACGAACGCGACTCTCCCGTACGTCGAGGCGATCGCCGACCACGGGGTCGCCGAGGCCGTCGCCCGCGATCCCGCCCTCGCGCGGGGCGTCAACGTCCTCCACGGCAAGGTCACGTACGAGGCGGTCGCGGACGCCCACGGCCTCGAGTACGCACCCCTCGAGGACGTCCTGCCGCTCTCTCCGGTTTGAGCTACGTCTCGGGAGTCGGAGTTTGTGCCTGCCTCAGTCGGCGCACCCATGCGTCGACCTTGACCACGAGCCAGGTGATCCCGGCGGCCAGGGCGATGACGCAGACGACGAAGACGGTGAGGCCGAGCAGGCCCAGGACGGTGTCCACAGCCGCCCTAGAATAGCCGCATGCCCCGGGCGTGCGTCATCGTCCTCGACGCCGTCGGAGCGGGAGAGCTGCCGGATGCCGCGGAGTACGGAGACGAGGGCTCCGACACGCTCGGCAACGTCGCCCGCGCCGTCGGAGGACTCGACCTGCCCAATCTCGAGGCGCTCGGCCTCGGCAACGTCGAGCCGCTGGAGGGGTGCCCGCCTCAGCCGGGAGCGCCCGCCGTGGCCGGGCGACTCGTCGAGCGCTCGAAGGGCAAGGACACGACCTCGGGCCACTGGGAGCTGATGGGCGTCGTCACCCCGCAGGCGATGCCGACCTACCCGCACGGCTTCCCGTTCGAGGTCATCGACCCGTTCATGCACCGCACCGGTCGCGGGGTCCTCGGCAACAAGCCGGCGTCTGGGACAGAGATCATCGAGGAGCTCGGCGAGGAGCATCAGCGGACGGGGAAGTGGATCGTCTACACATCGGCCGACTCGGTCTTCCAGATCGCCGCCCACGTCGACACGATTCCGCTCGAGGAGCTCTACCGCGGCTGCGAGATCGCGCGCGAGATCCTCACCGGCAAGCACGCCGTCGGGCGCGTGATCGCGCGCCCTTTCACCGGCGAGCCGGGCAACTACACGCGCACTCCCGACCGGCACGACTGGTCGCTGAAGCCCAAGCAGCCGAACTACCTCTCCTACGTCCGCGACGCGGGCAAGACCGTGCACGGGGTCGGCAAGATCCGCGACATCTTCGCCGGCTACGACATCGACGAGTCGCACACGACGAGGTCGAACGTGGAAGGCATCACGCAGACGGAGCGGCTGCTGCGGGAGCTCGACGACGGGCTCATCTTCACGAACCTCGTCGAGACGGACATGCTCTGGGGGCATCGCAACGACCCGGTCAACTTCCACCGTTGCTTGCAGGACTTCGATCGGCGCCTCCCCGACCTGCTGGACGCCCTCCGCGCCGGTGACCTCCTCATCCTCACGTCCGACCACGGGTGCGACCCGACGACGCCGTCCACCGACCACTCGCGTGAGCACGCGCTGCTGCTCGCGTACGTCGAGGGGCGGAACGCGGCCGGGCTCATCCACGAGGGCGAGTTCGCCGACGTCGGCGCCACGGTGAACGTCTGGCTCGGCGGCAAAGCGGGCGGTCGGCTTCCAGGCAAGCCGATCCTCGAGCCATAAGTGATCCGGCCCGCCGAGCTGATCGAGCGCAAGCGCGACGGCGGTGAGCTGACGCCCGAGGAGATCACCGAGCTCGTGCTCGGGCACGCGTCCGGGGAGGTTCCGGACTACCAGATGTCGGCCTTCTGTATGGCCGTCTTCTTCCGCGGTATGTCGATGGCCGAGACGTACGCCATGACGGACGCGTTGGTCAGGAGCGGCGCGACGCTCGACCTGCACGGCGAGCTCGGCCGCCGCGTCGTCGACAAGCACTCGACAGGCGGCGTCGGAGACAAAACCTCGATCGTTGTCGCGCCCGTGGTCGCAGCCTGCGGCGTTCCCTTCGGGAAGATGAGCGGGCGGGGGCTCGGGCACACCGGCGGGACGCTCGACAAGCTGGAGTCGATCCCGGGCTTTCGCGTAGAGCTGTCCGAGGACGCATTCGTCAAGCAGGTTCGGGAGGTCGGCCTGGCGATCATCGGCCAGTCGCCCGACCTCGTCCCTGCCGACAAGCGGCTTTACGGGCTCCGTGACGTGACCGGAACCGCCGACAGCATCCCGCTGATCGCCGCGAGCATCATGTCGAAGAAGATCGCCGCCGGCGCCGACGCGGTCGTCCTCGACGTCAAGGTCGGCGAGGGCGCGTTCATGAAGTCGCTGGAGGACGCGCGCATCCTCGCCGAGACGATGGTCCAGCTCGGGGAGCGGGCCGAACGTCAGGTCGTCTGCCTGCTCTCCGACATGGAGCAGCCCCTCGGTTGGGCGATCGGGAACGCCCTCGAGATCGAGGAGGCGCACGCGACGCTCTCGGGGTCGGCCCCGCCGGACTTCTACGCGCTCGTCGTCAGGGCAGCCGGCCGGCTGCTGGCACTGGCTGACCTGCGCCTGACGCCCGACGAGGGCATGGAGCGGGCCGAGGCCGCGCTCGCCGACGGCTCGGCGCTCGAAGCCTACGAGCGCTGGATCCGCGCCCAGGGCGGCGACCCGTCCCTCGACGTGCTGCCGCGGGCACCCGTCGTGCGCGAGGTCACGTTCGAGCAGGGCGGCTTCGTGACGGACGTGTCAGCGGGCGGCTTCGGCCGCATCGCCCTCGACCTCGGCGCCGGACGCCGCCACACCGACGACGTCATCGACCACGCCGTCGGCATCCGCTGCTGGGCCAAGCGCGGCGACACCGTCGAAGCCGGCCAGCCCCTCGCCGAGATCCACGCGCGGGACGAGGAGGCCGCGGACCGAGCCGTGGCGCATGCGGCGACCCTGGTCAGCGTTTCGGACGCGCCGCCGCCGCCGCGCCCCATCATCCTCGAGACGATCGAGTAGCGCACCGACGCCTGGCTACGCTTGGGCGGTGCCCGAACTGCCCGAGGTCGAGACGATCCGGACCGGCCTCGAGCCGGCGCTGGTCGGACGCCGCTTCGAGCGCGTCGAGATCCGTGACCCCAGGCTGACGAGGCCCTTCGAGCCGGCAGCCGTCGCCGCCGAGCTCGAGGGCGAGCGGGTCGCGGCCCTCGAGCGTCGCGGCAAGTATCTGATTGTTCGGTTCGAAAGCGGTCGGGCTCTCCTGGTTCACCTCCGGATGACGGGGGGGTTCCTGCACGTCCGCGCGTGCGACCCCGACGACGGCGACCCCTACGGACGGGCTGTTGTCAGATTAGACGACGGATCGGACGTCGTCTACCGCGACGTGCGCAGGTTCGGAACGTGGCTGCTGCTCGAGCCCGGGCAGCTCGACTCCTACCTCGAGCCGCGCGTGGGCGCCGAGCTCCTCGAGGGCGGCCGGCCGGCACCGGCCATCGCGAAGCGGCTCGCTGGCCGCCGGGCACCGATCAAGGCGCTCCTGCTCGACCAGCGCCTCTTCGCAGGCGTCGGGAACATCTACGCCGACGAGGCGCTCTGGTGGGCGCGCATCCATCCGCTCCGCCCCGGTAGCGATCTCGATGCCGCCGAGGTAAAGGAGCTCGTGCGCGGCGTGCGGCGCGCGCTCAGGACGGGCATTTCCCGCCAGGGCTCGACGCTGAGCCAGTACCGCGGCCCTGACGGCGCCCCAGGGCGCATGCAGCACGAGTTCCGCGTCTACGGCCGCGAAGGCGAGCCCTGCAGCCGTTGCGGCACGCCGATCGAGAAGACGCGGGCCGGCGGTCGCGGCACCTGGTACTGCCCCGGCTGCCAGCTGTAGCCCCGGGCGGGGCATGCGCAGTCGGAAAGCGAGGCTACGCTGGCTGAACGGCGGCTTCATCGGCATCCACGGCACGAACCAGCCCGGCGATACTTCCGGGCCAGGTTTCGCACGGTTGCGTGCGCATGCCGACCGCCGCCATCCTGCGCCTGGCGCACCTGATGCCGGTCGGGACGCGGGTCACGATCACCTGAATCGCGCTCTTTCGAACGTCCCTGCGACCGACTACAATGCGGTCCGCCGCCCGGTCTGTCGACCGAAATCGCCCATGGCCCCCAGGACTTCCGCATACCGGCGTTGGGCTGTCGTCATCGGCGGCCTGCTCGTCCTGCTCGCGCTCTTGCCGGCGGCGGCCTCGGGCGCCGGAAAGGTCGACGCGATCGCGTGGCACGCCCCGACCCCGGTCGAGGGGAAGACGTTCAAGGTCCGGGCAGGGACGACGCTGGCCGTCTCGCTGCAAGCCGCCGCTCCCGGGAATGCGGCGCCAGTCGCGATCGCGGCGACTGCGCCGTTGCCCGCCGGGGCGACTCTGGCGCTCAAGAACGGGTCGCCCGCGACGGCGCGCTTCGTGTGGACGCCGAAGGCCGCTCAGGCCGGCACGCACCGGATCACGTTCGGGGCGAACGCGGACGGTCTCGTCGGCGCGCAGCGCTCGATCGTCGTGCGCGTCGTGGCAGCCGTCAAGGTCGTGCTCAGCGACCGCGTGACGGAGACCTACAGGTGGGCATTCGTCACGCGCAGGACGTACGTGCGCACCGGGCCAACAGCACGTGCGCGCATCATCGCGCCGCTGTCCCGCACGACGCCCGAGTACTTCCCGAACCTCGTGCAGACGCTGAACGAGATGCGCTTCCCGAGCGGCGAGCGGTGGGTGCAGGTCCGGCTCGCGGTCCTGCCCAACAACTCCACCGGTTGGGTGCGGCGCGCCGCGCTCGGCCGCTACCAGGCTGTGCGAACGCGGCTTGTCGTCGACCGCTCGCGGCTGCGCGCGACGCTCTTCAAGGCCGGCCGCCCGATCTTCAAGACGATCATCGGCGTGGGGCAGTCGCACTGGCCGACGCCGCGCGGCGAGTTCTACGTCC
>JBKPFP010000453.1:0-1315 GCA_046744435.1 Actinomycetota bacterium
GGCACTCGAAATCGTCGCGATAGCGCGTCATCGTCGTCACCTCGAATCCTGAGGCGATCAACTTCTGGGTCAACTGCCTCGCGCGATCGGGCCGGAAGTTGAAGAAGAAGACGGCGTCCTCCTTGGCGATCCGCGGCCGCCCGTCGAGCACGATCGGCTCGATGAACTCGTCCGTCACACCCTCGTCGTAGCTTCGTTGCACTTCCGACACGGGGACTGTCCCCAGGACACCTTCGTTCTGGACCAGGGCGGCCAGCGCCTTCTCGGTGCGGTCCCAGCGCTCGTCGCGGTCCATCGCGTAGTAGCGGCCGACGATCGTGGCGATGCGCTCCGGGGGCAGCTCGGCAAGGTCCTCGACGGCCGAGGTCGGCGAGACGTCGCGGCCGTCGGTGAAGGCGTGGATCCACGTCCGCTCCTCGAGCCCCTGCCGCCTGCTCAGCTCGAGCAACGCCTGCAGGTGGTCCATGTGCGAGTGCACCCCGCCGTAGGAGACGAGCCCGAGCAGGTGGACATTCCCCCCGCGGGCTTGCGCGCGCTCGAAGGCTCCGACGAGCGCCTCGTTCTCGAAGAACGACCCGTCCTCGATCGCCTTGTTGATCCGCACGAGATCCTGGTAGAGGACGCGCCCGGCGCCGATCGTCAGGTGCCCGACCTCGGAGTTGCCCATCTGGCCCGGCGGCAGCCCCACGGCCTCGCCGGAGGCCTCGAGCGTCGTGTGCGGGTACGTCGCCCAGAGCCGGTCGAACACGGGCGTGTCCGCGAGCTCGACCGCGTTGCCGGGGCCCGGCGGCGCGAGCCCCCAGCCGTCGAGGATGACCAATGCTACGAGCGGGTAGCTGCCAGGCAAATCGCCGCGAACGATTCCACGTCGAGGGACGCCCCGCCGACGAGCGCGCCGTCGACGTCCGGCTGCCGCAAGAGCTCCTCGGCGTTCTCGGGCTTTACCGAGCCGCCGTAGAGCACCGGCACGTCGAGCAGCGTCTTGATGAACGCGTGGGCCTCCTGCGCGATCTCCGGGGTCGCGGTCTTCCCCGTCCCGATCGCCCACACGGGCTCGTAGGCGACGACGAGGTTGATCTCCGCGTCGAGCACGGAGACCTGGCGGCGGAGGTCGTCCTCCGTCTCGCCGCGCTCACGCTCGTCCTCGAGCTCGCCGACGCACGCGATCACGGACAGCCCGGCGTCGAGCGCCGCGCGGCCCCGCTTCGCCGTCGTCTCGTCGGTCTCGCCGAAGTACTGGCGCCGCTCGGAGTGCCCGACGATGACGCCGTAGACGCCGAGCTCACGCAGCATCGGCGCCGAGACCTCGCCCGTG
>JBKPFP010000342.1:0-4948 GCA_046744435.1 Actinomycetota bacterium
GCCGGGCGCGGGGGCGGCCGCCGGCCCGGCCGGCCGCCCCCCCCCCCCCCGGGGGGGGGGGGTGGGGGGGCCCCGGGGCGCCCCCCCCCAGTCAGGGCGAACAGTCGGCGTCAGCGGCTGTCGTCGGCCGGGTGCGTGCGGCGCCAAGCATCGATGCCTTTGACGATGAAGAGCCGCTCGCCCGGCTTCACGTAGCCGAGCCGGCGAGCCTCCCGAGCGAGCGCCGCCGGCGTGTCGCCTTCCCTGAGCCGGCGCTCGAGCGAACGCTTCTCGGCCTGGAGGCCCCGCACCTCGGTCTGCCGCTGCGAGAGTGCGTCGCGGGTCTCGAAGTAGCTGCGCAGCGGCTGGTAGTAGAGGAACGAGACGAAGGCGAAGACGCCCAGGGCGAGCCAGCGGAACAGAAACCGCCGGCGCGGCACGCGCTTGCGCCGCTTTGCAGCACGCTTGGCCATCTCGGCCGTGTCGTTCGGGGCCGGCCCCCCAAGCCCTGCTCTACGCGACGTCTACTTTGATCACGTTCGTCGTGCCAGGCATGTTCACCGCGGTGCCGGCGGTGATGACCACGCGGTCGCCCGGCTCGACGAAGGGGGTCTGGCGCGCGGCCTCGAGCGACGTGGCCCACAGGTCCTCTACGTCCGCGCACTCGCGGATCGAGATCGGCGTCACTCCCCACTCGATCGCCAGCTGCTGCAAAGACGGCGCGTGGTGCGTGAGCGCGAGGATCGGCTTGTGCGGCCGCAGGCGCGCGACCGCGGACGCGGTGCCGCCCGTGAACGTCGGCACGAGCAGCGCGGTGGCGCCGAGCGCCTCGGCCAGGTCGCACGCCGCGTTCGACATCGCCTGCCCGACCGTTGGCTCCTCGCTCGCCTCCGGAAGCTGGTGCCGGTAGCCGATGCTCGGCTCGACCGCGTGCGCGATCCGGTCCATCGTCGTCACGGCCTCGACCGGGAACTCTCCCACCGCCGTCTCGCCCGAGAGCATGAGCGCCGAGGTGCCGTCGAGGATCGCGTTCGCAACGTCGCTCGCCTCGGCGCGCGTCGGCTCGGCGTGGTGGATCATCGACTCGAGCATCTGCGTGGCGGTGATCACCGGCTTCCCGCGGTCGAGGCAGGCGGTGATGATCCGCTTCTGGAGGAGCGGCACCAGCGCCGCGCCGATCTCGACGCCGAGGTCGCCACGGGCGATCATCACCGCGTCCGTCTCGCGGAGCACGTCGTCCAGGGCGTCCACGGCCTCCGCCTTCTCGATCTTCGCGATCACGTGGGCGTGCGAGCCGGCGGCCTCGATCAGGTCGCGCAGGTCGCGTACGTCGGCGGCTGAGCGCACGAACGAGAGCGCCACGAAGTCGACGCCGAGGTCGAGCGCGAAGTCGAGGTCGTCCATGTCCTTCTTCGTCAGGGCCGGAATTGGCACGGGAACCCCCGGCACGTTGACGCCCTTGTGCGCCGACACGAGCCCGCCGGCGAGCACGGTGCAGCGCGCGCGGCCCCGTTCGACCTCCTCGACGCGCAGCCGGACGAGACCGTCGTCGATCAGCACGTCGTGTCCGATCTGCAGGACTTCCCCGATCGCAGCCGGGCTGACCGGGAGGCTCCCGTCGATACCAGCCTCCTCGGGCGCCACGAACACCTCGTCGCCGCGCGCGAGGGTCAGCGGCTCGGCCAGCTCGCCGATCCGGAGCTTCGGGCCTTGCAGGTCGGCGATCAACGCGAGGGGGCGCCCGATCTCCCTCTGGACCTCGCGGACCGCACGCGCACGCTCGGCGTGGTCGTCGTGGCTGCCGTGCGAGAAGTTGAGGCGGGCTGCGTCCATCCCGGCCTCCGCTAGAGCCAGTAGGGCTTCGCGGGAGGACGAGGAGGGACCGATCGTGGCGACGATCTTCGTGCGGCGGGGGCTCTCGACCGCCATTTGCACTCAGCGTAGCGAGAGGTCACCACGGCAGACTTCGCGCATGCACCTGCGAGACGCCTGGGAGCGGAACGCCGCCCAGTGGGTGCTCTGGGCGCGAACGCCCGGGCACGACAGCTACTGGCGGTTCCACCGCGACGAGTTCTTCGAGCTGCTGCCGCCGCCGGGAAGGCTGACCCTCGACATCGGCTGCGGCGAAGGTCGCCTGACGAGGGACCTACAGGCTGCCGGCCACCGGACGATCGGCGTCGACGCCTCGCCGACACTGATGGAGGCGGCCCGCGCCGCCGACCCCGAAGGCGAGTACGTCCTCTCGGACGCGGCAAGTCTCCCCTTCCCCGACGGCCACGCCGACCTCGCCGTTGCATTCATGGCGCTCCAGGACATCGACGACATGGCCGGAGCGGTGCGCGAGGCGGCGCGCGTACTCGAGCCAGGAGGACGGCTCGTGATCGCTGTCGTGCATCCGATCAACTCCGGCCACCAGCTCGAGCGCGACCATCCGGACCGGCCCCTCGTCATGACCCATGACTACTTCGAGCGTCGTCGTTACGGCGACACGTTCGAGCGCGACAGCCTGAGCATGACGTTCGAGAGCCGCCATTGGACGCTCGGGGACTACTTCGACGCGCTCGCCGCCGGGGGCCTCCTCGTCGACGCGCTCCGGGAGATCCCGGACCCCGAGCATTCGCGCTGGTCGCGCTACCCGCTCTTCCTGCACTTGCGGGCGCTGAAGACCTAGGGGACGAGCTCGAGCGGGATTTCCACTTCGTGGAGGCGCGAGCCGTCCTCCGCCGAAAGCTCGTAGACGACCAGCTTGCCCGGCCCCTTCTCCGCCACCTGGAACGGCACCTTGGCCTGGAACGTCCCGCGCGTCCCCGAGCCCGAGGTGGCGGTGACGAACCGCTTCCCGACCACCTGCCCACTGGCATCGAGGATCTCGACCTGGAACGTCGCCTCGAACGTGTTGGCCGTGCCGGTGATCAGCAGCGGGCTCGAGACCGAGTATCCGGGCGCAGGCACCTCGACGAGGATCGGCGGGGTCAGCTCCTCGAGGTCCGCCCGCCCGAGCGGCGCAGCCCCGTCGATCGACGCGCGACGAACCATCGGAAACTCGGTGAGCGTGTAGACGACCTGTGCCGCCGCGGCGGGAGAAAGCTCGCGCGAGAAATCCGCCGTCGCGGTCCCGGCGTCGATCGAGAGGCGCTCGAGACGCGTCCCGGCGGGGATGGCGGTCGTGAGGCCCGCCGCGCGATCGGTCGAGGTCGGCCCCGCGAGGAGCTGCTCGACCGCGGCCGTGCCGACCTTGGCTCCCAGGATGGCGTTCCGCCGGGTGAGGCCGACCTTGCCCTCGCGCAGGAAGTAGACCGAGATGACGATCGGTTCGGCGTGCTCCTCCTCGGTCGACGTCTGGGCGGGCGGATCGGTCGTCTGCGCCGGAGGCTGCGTCGTCGTCCCGCCTGGCGACGAGCCCTCGTCGTCGCTCCCGCAGCCGGCGAGAGCGAGCACGAGGAGACAGCTAGCGGCGAGCGCGAGGGAACGCATCCCAGCCTGGATACGTCGCCGCCTGGCCCAGTTCCTCCTCGATCCGGAGCAGCTGGTTGTACTTCGCGACCCGGTCGGTGCGCGACGGCGCCCCGGTCTTGATCTGTCCGGCGTTCGTGGCGACGGCGAGGTCGGCGATCGTCGTGTCCTCCGTCTCGCCCGAGCGGTGCGAGATCACAGCGGCGTAGCCGTGCGAGCGGCCGAGGGCGATCGCGTCCAGCGTCTCGGTCAGCGTGCCGATCTGGTTGACCTTGACGAGGATCGCATTCGCCACGCCCTCCTCGATGCCGCGCTCGAAGCGCTCGACGTTCGTCACGAAGAGGTCGTCGCCGACGAGCTGCAGCCGGTCCCCGAGCCTGCCGGTGAGCTCCTTCCACGCGGCCCAGTCGTCCTCTGCCGCGCCGTCCTCGACGGAGACGAGTGGGAAGCGGTCGGAGAGCCCGGCCCAGTACTCGGGCAGCTCGGAGGCCGAAAGCTCGCGGCCCTCGAAGCGGTACGTCCCGTCCTCGCCGACGACCTCGGTCATCGCGGGGTCGAGCGCGATCGCGATCCGCTCGCGGTGGCCCGCCCGCTCGGCCGCCTCGAGCACGACCTCGACTGCGTCCTCGCTCGACGGAAGATCCGGCGCGAAGCCGCCTTCGTCGCCGACCGCGGTCGACAGCCCGCGCTCCTCGAGCAGCGCCTTCAGCGTGTGGAAGACCTCGGCGCCGACGCGGAGGCCCTCGGAGAAGGTTTCCGCCCCGGCGGGCACGATCATGAACTCCTGCAGGTCGAGGGAGTTGGCCGCGTGGGCGCCGCCGTTGACGACGTTCATCATCGGCACCGGAAGCACGTGCGCGTCCGTGCCCCCGATCCAGCGGTAGAGGGGCACGCCGGCTTCTGCAGCCGCAGCCTTCGCCGTGGCCAGCGAAGCGCCGAGGATCGCGTTCGCGCCGAGCCGCGACTTGTTCTTCGTCCCGTCCAGCGCGACGAGCGCGGAGTCGACGGCGCCCTGGTCGGACGCGTCGAGCCCGGCCAGCGCGGGCGCGATCTCCTCCTCGACGTTGCGCACGGCCTTCGCGACGCCCTTGCCCCCGAAACGCTCCGCATCGCCGTCGCGCAGCTCGAAGGCCTCGTACTGCCCGGTCGACGCGCCCGACGGCACCGCCGCGCGTCCGACCTCGCCGGACGCCAGCTCGACCTCGACCTCGACCGTCGGGTTCCCGCGCGAGTCGAGGATCTCCCGCCCGCGCACGGCCGCGATCTCCGTGCTCACTGCTGCTCTTTGGCGAGGTCGAAGTACCGGTCCTGCTCGTCGAGCGGGAGCTCGGTGAAGCTGCGCCCGTCCGCCGCCGCGAGCTGCTCTGCACGCTCGACGCGCGTCGCGAAGCGCTTCGCCATCGCGCGCAGCGCCAGCTCGGGATCGACGTTGAGCCTGCGCGCGACGTTGACCGCTGCGAAGAGGACGTCGCCCAGCTCTTCGAAGACGCGAGGGTCGGGCTCGGTCTCGGGCGGC
>JBKPFP010000122.1:0-3361 GCA_046744435.1 Actinomycetota bacterium
TGCTCGCCGAAGAAGACGACGTCCGGCTTGAGCACGGCGCCGCACTGCGGGCATTCAGGGGCTGCAGCGGTCTCCAGGAGCGCGACCACGTCGGCGAGCGGATGCACCGCGCCGCAGCCGGGACACGTGGAGGTGCGGATCGACCCGTGGACCTCGAGCACCTCGCGGCTACCCGCACGCTCGTGGAGCAGGTCGATGTTCTGCGTCACGACCGCGGTCACGAGCCCTCGCCGCTCGAGCTCGGCGAGCGCGAGGTGGCCCGCATTCGGCTCCGCGTCGGTCAGCATCGCGAAGCGCGGGGCGTAGAACTGCCACACCTTGGCGGGGTCGCGCAGGAAAGCCTCCAGCGACCCGTACTCGAGCGGGTCGAAGTCGGCCCAGACTCCCGTCGGCGAGCGGAAGTCCGGGATCCCGCTTTCCGTCGACACGCCGGCTCCGGTCAGGGCGACGCACGGCCCGCGCTCGCGGATGAGTGCCGCCAGCCGAGCCGCCGTCATGCGAGCATCGTAGTAGTGGCCGAATTCAAGTTCTCGACCGACATCGTCGTCCGCTTCGCCGAGACGGACGCGCAGGGCGTTGCACACCACTCGGCCTACCTCGTCTGGTTCGAGGCGACGCGCATCGAGTACCTGCGCCGCTTCCGAGGCGGCTACGCGGAGCTGCGGGCCGAGGGCGTCGACGCGCTCACGCTCGAGGCGTACGCCCGCTACGGCGAGGGGGCTCGCTTCGACGACCACCTGACGATCCACGCTCGCTGCAGCGACGTGCACGGGGCGCGCTTCAGGTTCGACTACGAGGTCCAGCGGGACGGCCAGATCGTCGCGGACGGCTGGACGACGCACGCCTGCGTCTCGGTCGGCGCGCACCGGCCGACTCGCGTCCCGAGCTGGCTCGTGGAGGCTATCGCCGAAGCCGAGGCCTAGCAGCCGAAGCGGTCGGTTCCCACTGTCGACCGGTCAGTTCAGATGCGGCACCGCAAGCGGTGCCTAAGGCACCGGCGGCGAAGGCGGAGCCGGCGGCTCGGTTGACGGCGGTGGCGGCGGTGGCGGCACTTTCTTCTTCTTCTTCACCGGCGGCGGCAGCTTCGGCTTCGGCTTCGTGCCAACGTTGATCACGCGGTACTCGCCGCGGTAGGAAGACGACCACTTGTTGTCGTAGAGGAGCTTGCCCCCGGCCGAGTAGACCTTGCGCTCGACGCTCGTCGCGCGCGACGGAGAGCCGGACTCCTGCAACGAGGTCTCGCCGACGTAGAGGCTGGGGTCGGAGACACGCTTGACCGGCGTCGAGCCCGTGACGACGAGATCCCCGACCTCGCTCTCGACGCGGCGGTTCTGCGGCGCGCCGTAGAGCGCCACGGTCAGCGACGACGGGCCGACGAACGTGCGCAGCAGCAGCCAGTGCGGCGTGTCGTTGCGGAACTTGAGGTCGGTGTCGGGGTAGTTCACGGTCGCGTCGCGTCCCTGCGGGTAGTGGCTGATGAAGAGCGCGTGGTTCGTGCGCTCGGTGATCGGCAGGCCGGCCTCGTACGCGGCGTTGAAGACGGTCGTCGAGACCTGGCAGACGCCGCCGCCGATGCCCGTCTGCAGCTCGCCGTTGATGATCACCGGCGCCTCGCGGAAGCCCTTGTCCTCGCCGCGCTCCCCGGTCGTGCCATTGAACGAGAAGGTCGACCCCGGCGCGATCAGCTTGCCGTCGATCAGGCTGGCGACGAGCCGCACGTTGTGCAGCCGGTTCGCCTCGCCGCCGTAGGCCGTCTCGTACGCGCCGACGAGCCCAGTGATGCCCATGGCGCGCGCCTCGCGCGTCGAGACCGCGGGCGCCTCCCGGCGGACGGCGACCCGCGCGACCCGGTCGGTCGGCGAGAGCCCCGCGGCGAGGATCGCGCGGGCGGTCGCCCGCTCGTCGAGCACGAACCCGCTCCGCGCGGGCACGACGCTGACGGAGTTGTCGGCGCCGATCGCGAAGGTCGCATCCTGCGCCGGCCGGTCGACCGACTTCCGCAGCTGGTCGAAGTAGCCCTGCGCGGCCGGGCTGCCGACGCGCACCCTCGTCGAGCCGTCCTGCGGGAGCTGCAGCATCGACGCGAGTCGCCAGCGCGCGAGGCGCCAGCCGCCGGGGCCGTAGGCGAGCTGCACCGGCGCGGAGAGGATCGTGCGGACTCGGTCCCGGGCCGCGGCGAGCTCGCCGACGCTCACGGTCGGCGCCTCGCTTCGGACCGGCAGGGCCACCGGCGTCCGGACGAACCCTACGAGCGAATTGACGACCGTGTGCGCGGCGGGCTCCCTGTCGAGCACGCGACCTGTACGGCCGGGAACGACCTCAGGGTCGAGCCCGCGCAGCCGCAGGGAGGGCTCGACGCGGGAGCGGCCGAGCGCGCTCGCAAACCGGTCGAGCTCATACTCGAGAGCGGCCTCTCTGACGCGCGTCCGCGGAACGATGTCGCTGCCGAACACCCGCATGCCGAGCCGCCGCAGGCCGCGCACGGGGCCGAAGCCTTCACCCTCGCGCCGCGCCGCTTCGACCGCGGCCGCCCAGTCTGTCTCGTCGATGAGCGCGGCCGGCTTCACGCGCCAGCTCTGATCGCCGGCGGTGAAGGTGACCGGGATGTCCTCCTGGCGCTCCATCCGCTGCTCGAGCATCCTGCGCGCCTCGGCAGGCGTCAGGCCCGCGACGTCGACGCCGGCGATCCTCGACCCCGCGGGCAGTGTCTCCGGAGAGCCGGCGAATGCGAGTCCGAGCGCGAGCCCGCCCAGGACGAGCAGGACGAGGACGACGAGCGACCACTGCGCGAGCAGGCGAATGCGGGCGCGCCGTCGGCGCCTCTCCTGAGGCAGGTGAGCGACCCGCACGGCCAAGGGTCGCAGTGTAGCGGGGAGCCCCGCCGGTCAAAAGACGGCATTTACTGCCTGGGGAAGAAGATCTCGCGTGCGATCACGAGGCGCTGGATCTGCGACGTGCCCTCGTAGATCTGGAAGAGCTTCGCGTCGCGCATCAGCTTCTCGACGGGGTACTCCTTGATGTAGCCGTAGCCGCCGAAGATCTGCACGGCATCGGTCGTGACCTTCATCGCCGTGTCCGACGCGAAGCGCTTCGCGAACGACGACTGCAGCGTCGCCCGTTTGCCCTGGTCGAGGAGCCACGCCGCCTGCCACGTGAGCAGCCTTGCGGCCTCGATCTCGGCGGCCATGTCCGCGATCAGGAAGTTGACCCCCTGGTTCATCGCGATCGGCTGCCCGAACTGGACGCGCTCGCGCGAGTACTCGACCGCGTACTCGTAGGCGGCGCGCGCGACCCCGACCGCGCCGGCCGCGGTCCCGGGCCGCGTGTGGTCGAGGGTCCGCATCGCGATCTTGAAGCCCTC
>JBKPFP010000054.1:0-2184 GCA_046744435.1 Actinomycetota bacterium
CGCCGCTGATGACCACGGAGGCACAGCGCGAGCTCTGGGGTGGAGAGACGAGCAAGGCGGTCGAGAACTTCCAGGTCTCGGGGGAGCCAATTCCTACGCATGTCGCCCGCTGGCTCGGTCGCATCAAGGCCGCCGCTGCGCGCGTGAACGCCGAGCTCGGGCTCCTCGACGCCGACAAGGCGGAGCGGATCGCGACCGCCGCCGACCGGGTCGCGGCCGGCGAGCTCGACGACCAGTTCCCGATCGACGTCTTCCAGACCGGCTGGGGCACCTCGTCGAACATGAACGCGAACGAGGTGATCGCCACGCTCGCAGGCGACGACGTGCATGCGAACGACGACGTCAACCTCGGCCAGTCCTCGAACGACGTCTTCCCGTCGGCCGTCCACCTCGCCGCCCTCGAGCAGCTGACCGAGGACCTGCTCCCGGCGCTGACGACTCTCGCCGAGGCGCTCGAGGCCAAGGCGCGCGAGTTCGAAGACGTCGTCAAGTCGGGTCGTACCCACCTGATGGACGCGGTCCCGGTCACGCTGGGCCAGGAGCTCTCCGGCTACGGGGCGCAGGTTCGCCAGGGAATCGCGCGGATCGAGGCGACGCTCGAGCGCGTCGGCCAGATCCCACTCGGCGGGACAGCGGTCGGCACCGGGCTCAACACGCATCCCGAGTTCGCCGAGCGCGTCCGCAGGCGACTCGTGGATGAAACCGGCCTGTCCGTCCTCCCCCCGGCCGACCCGTTCGAGGCCCAGGGAGCCCGGGACGCTCTCGTCGAGGCGTCCGGCGCTCTGAAGACGGTCGCCGTCTCGCTGACGAAGATCGCGAACGACCTCCGCCTGCTCGCGTCGGGCCCTCGCGCGGGCCTCGCCGAGATCCGCCTCCCCGAGCTGCAGAAGGGCAGCTCGATCATGCCCGGAAAGGTCAATCCCGTCATCCCCGAGGTCGTCACCCAGGTCTCGGCCCAGGTGATCGGCAACGACGCCGCGATCACCGTCGGCGGCCTGCAGGGCCACCTGGAGCTGAACGTGTTCGTCCCACTGCTCGCGCGGAACCTGCTCGAGTCGATCCAGCTGCTCGCGAACGGAGCCCGGCTCCTGGCCGACAAGTGCGTGGCCGGGATCGAGGCCGACGAGGAAACGTGCGAGCGCTACGCGGAGCTGACGCTGTCGGCCGCGGCCGCGCTCAACCCGTACATCGGCTACGACAAGGGCAGCGAGATCGTCAACGAGGCCGCCGCCTCGGGCCGCCCGCTCCGCGAGGTCGCTCGCGAGGCCGGCGTGGACGAGGAGACGCTCGACAAGGCGCTGGACTACCGGGCGATGACCCGCCCACACGCAGAGCGCTAGCCGCCCCCGAAACAGCCCTGGATATTTTGCATTTTCGATAGAGGATGTTAGATTTCCGCGCGCCCGTTCTCGGGGGAACGGAGCGTTCAGGGGAATTCAACTGGGGGGTTACGACCTTGCCGGGGGCGGGGTCATCCTCGAAGGGAGAACTCAGTGAAGCAACGCACAGTTGTTCGTTCGCTGCTCGCCGTGGCTCTCATCGTGACCTGCGGACTGCTCGTGCTGCCCGCGGCGTCCGGGAGCGGCGAAGCCGACTCGAAGGTCTACATCGTGCGCATGGTCGAGCAGCCGGCCATCGCGTACGGGGGCGGGATCGCCGGATTCGCAGCGACGAAGCCCGCGCGCGGGGCGAAGCTCGATCCAGGCGATCGGGACGTCACCCGCTACGCCGGCTATCTCGATTCACGGCACAACGCCGTGCTGGCGCGCGTCGGCGGAGAGAAGCTCTACGACTACCGCTATGCATACAACGGCTTCGCGGCGCGCATGACGCGGGCAGAGGTCAAGGTGGCCAAGGCCGATCCGGGCGTGCTCACCGTCGAGAAGGCCCACGAGGTCACGATGGACACTGCGACCACGCCGACCTTCCTCGGCCTCACCGACCCGGACACGGGTCTGTGGACGCCGCCACGCAACATCAAGGGCGAGGACGTGATCATCGGCGTCCTCGACTCGGGCGTCTGGCCGGAGTCGAAGAGTTTCAGCGATCGCGACGCGAACGGGAGGCTCGTCTACAGCCCGAACCCGGGTCGCTGGCACGGCAAGAAGTGTCACCCCGGCGAGGCCTGGAACGCCTCGATGTGCAACAAGAAGCTGATCGGCGCGCAGTTCTACTGCGAGGCCC
>JBKPFP010000455.1:0-2339 GCA_046744435.1 Actinomycetota bacterium
GCCGTAGTACGGCTGTGCGAGCACGCTTTCGACACCGATATCCCATTCGGGATCATCAGCCGGCATTTCACCGAGCCGGAGGTAGGCGTACTCCTGCACAGGCTCGAGGCGGCGCACCTCTTCCTGAGTGCAGCGAAGCGACACGATAGGCGGCGTGCCCTCCTGCACGGCGGCGAGCTCGATCGGCACGAGCCTCGCAAGCCCGTGACGATGGTGAGGCTCGACGACCAGGTGGGTGATGCGCCGCTTGGTTGGATCGACGACGAGGTCCGCGAGCTCGCCGAAGGGGCCGTCCGTGCATTTCACAGGACTCCCGAGCTCCAGTCGCAAGGAAACACCTCCGCTCTTCGGGCGCCGACGCGAGCAACCTTACCGTCGGCTGACGGCTCGCTGTGCCTGGTCGCCAAGTCAGGCTGCCCGGGAAAGGCGCCTGGTCGTCAGATGGGCCGTGATCAGCTCCGCATCGAGCGGCAGCACGGCCAGCTCGGGCGGCGGGCGGCGCAGGAAGCCGTCGAGGAGCATGAGGTCCTCCGCCTGCTCCGGGGTCAGCGCCTCGTCTGAGCGCCCACGTGCGGCGCGGCAGAGGGCAAGGCCGGCTCCGATCTCGAGCCGCGCGCCTGCCCCCGGCGGCAGGGGGCGAACGGCACAGACGGCGCCGCCGCAGACGAAGAACGCCTTCTGCCAGCCCGGCTCGCCCGCCGGCGCGATCAGGCAGAGCTCCCGCCGGCGCAGCCGCTCCAGACGGCGCAGGCGCTCGACGACTTGCTCGAGCGCCTCGATGCGGTCCCGTAGCCGGGCCGCCTCCTCGTAGCGGAGGTCCTCGGCCAGGCGCGCGAGACGCGTCCGGAGACGCGGCAGAGGGCCGCCCTGCAGGAGGGAGTCGATCTCCTCGGCCGTGCTCGACGCGAGCGCGCGTGCCGCCAGGGAGGCTTGCCGGCGGCTGGCGATGGGCCCGGCCGGGCTCGGCTTCTTCGAGACCACGAACTCTTCGCCTCGCCGCCTCAAGTAGAAGCCGTGCTCCTTCCTGCGGCCGCGGGCGTTGGCCGGCGGCGCGAGCTCGCGGATCAACCGCAGCTCCTCGAGCGCGGCCTCGAGCTCCGAGCCCGCGACGCGCCACTCGACGCGGTCGAGCGCGAGCAGCGCCGCCTCGACCGAGGGCCGCTGCCGTTCGCTGCGGAAGTACGAGCGCAGGCGGGCGCGCAGGTCGCGGGCGCGACCGACGTAGAGCACCTGCCCGTGCCGGTCGCGGAAGAGGTAGACGCCGGGCTGACTGGGTGCGCCCCGGGACAGCGCACGCTTGTCGTAGACGCGGCGCTTGCGCGGCGCGGCGAGGGCGCGCAGGTCGGAGAGGCTCCTCGCGCCGATCTCCTGGGCGAGCCCGATGAGGTGGACGAGCACCTGCGCCGTCGCCTCGGCATCCGGCAGGGCGCGATGGCAGGGCGTGGTCGGGACGCCGAAGAAGTGGGCGAGCGAGGCGAGGCCGACGCGGCGCAGGCGGCCCTCGAGCAGCCGCCGGGCGAGCGCGGCCGTGCAGAGCGGGGGCTCGGACAGGCGCCGGCCGTGCCGAAGGAGCAGCTGCCGTTCGAGGAAGCGCTGGTCGAACCGGGCGTTGTGCGCGACGAGCAGCTCGTCGCCGGCGAAGCTGAGGAAGCGCCTGAGGACGGTCGAGACCGCCGGCGCGCGTCGCAGCTCCTGGTCGCGCAGCCCGGTCAGGCGCGCGACTGGGTCCGGGAGCGCCACGCCCGGGTTCACGAGCGACTGAAACGAGTCGACGAGCTCGAGCGCGCGCACGCGAACGGCGCCGATCTCGCAGATGCGGCAACGCGTGGCCGAGAGCCCCGTCGTCTCGAGGTCGAAGACGACGAACTCGGCTTCCTCCAGTGACGGGTCGGCGCCTCTTCCCGTCAGCGAGACGATCGTGCCGGAGCAGACGATGCGGCTGTCCCCGGCGGTGACCTCTTCCAGCAGGGAGCGCGCGAGGCCGTCCGAGATCGAGGAGGTGGCGAAGAGCGTGCGGGCCGCCTCGACCGCCGAGAGCGAGCCGCGCTCCTCGAGCGTGTCCACCAATCGGTCGAGCGCGTCGAGCGCGAGCTGCACCTACCAGATGAAAGCGAACATATGTTCGTATGGCAAGTCAATCGGGGAGTAGCGGCATCGCCACGCCCTCCCCGCGGTCGAGCAGCACGGCTCGAGTGATGGCCGTCGTCCCGAACCGCTGACGCACCTCGTCGATGGCGGCGTCGAGCGCATGGCGCGTGTGACCGTCGAGCGGCAATGCCAGCTGAATCGCGCGGCCGTCGTGGAGGTTGCTGACCGCGACGCCCACGAGCGTGATCCCC
>JBKPFP010000398.1:0-5168 GCA_046744435.1 Actinomycetota bacterium
GAGCATCTCCGCGAGCTCGAGGCCGTCGGGCTCGTCACGAGCGGCGACCGCTGGGAAGCGGTCGGCAAGGGCTTCGTCTTCGAGATCCCGGACGAGCCCGAGGGGCAGGCGGCCGCGAGGGAGCTGAGCAGGGTCATGCTCCTGCAGTACGTCGACCTCCCACGGCGCTGGGTGGCCGACGACGAGCCGCGGCTCGAGCTCGAGTGGGCCCGCGCCGCCGGGCTCTTCAACGCGAGGGTGGCGGTGACCCCCGACGAGCTCCGCGGCCTGCAGGAGGGGCTCGAGCAGCTCCTCGAGCCGTTTCTCACGCGCGACCCGGCGCCGGCAGAGGCGAGCCACGTGCGGATCCTCGGCTACTTCATGCCGGAGGCGCCCGAGCCGGGCTCGTGAGAGACGGCGACGATGCCGCTCGGGCTACGATCCCCGCGCAGGCCTGAAGCGTTGTGGACCCGGTGGCGGAGAAGCAGTCGGAGGAGACCCAGGCGTCCGGAACGCGGGCCGGACGAATGCGGGCGCAGGCCGCGGCTTTGCGCGAGCGCGTCGAGCGCCTCGAGCGGCGTGCGCAAGCGGAGCGCGGACGGCACGAGTCGGTGGACGCCGTGTTCGCGATGGCCGACCGGGACATGGAGCTCGGGGGCGGGATCATCGCCGGCGCTCTCGCCTATCGGCTGTTCATCTGGCTGCTCCCGCTCGCGCTCGTCGCCGTCGCAGGGCTCGGGATCGCCGCCGAGGCGAGGTCGGAGACGCCGCAGGATGCGGCCGAGTCGCTGGGCATAGCCGGGCTCGTCTCCAACTCGATCGCGAACGCGGCAAAGGGATCCTCGCGCTGGTATGCGCTCGCCATCGGGATCCCCGTGCTGATCTACACGACGAGAGGCGTCCTCCGCGTGCTGATCGGGTCGCACCGGATCCTCTGGGGTGACCTCCGCAGCGCCGCGCCGAAGCCGACCCTGGTCGCTTCGCTCCGACTGCTCGTGCTGCTCCTCTCCTTTCCGGTCGCCTCGGTGGTCGCAAGCACGGTGCGGGCGTGGTCGCCGGGGGTGGGATTGCTCGCCTCCCTGGTCGCGACCCTGCCCTACGCCGGGCTCTGGTTGCTGATCTCTATTCGCCTGCCGCACCGGGCCGCCGCCTGGACGGATCTCATCCCCGGCGCACTGCTGTTCGGCTTCGGCATCGAGGTGATCCAGTTGGTCGCGGCGTACTTCCTCGCGCCCTATGCGATCGCCAAGCAGGGAACGTACGGGGCGCTGGGGGTCGCCGCGGCGCTGCTCTTCGCGCTCTACCTGGCGAGCAGGCTCGCGGTCAGCGCCGCGGTGCTGAATGCGACGCTCTGGGAGCGGCGAACCCGTCCGACCTGAGTCGTTACACGGACATCGGAGGGCAGGACCCCGCTCCGCGAGCGAGTACCTGTTCACGTGGACGCGATCTCTTCCGACACGCCTACGAGCGGCAGGCGGGCGTTCAGCATCGACATCACCGTCCGCACGATGCTCATCGCGAGCGCGCTCATCGCCGCCGGCTGGGCGATCGTCTCGGTGCGGACGTCGATCCTGACGCTCTTCCTCTCGCTCTTTTCCGCCCTCGTGCTCGATCCTGTCGTGGAGCTCGTCCAGCGCCGGCTCAAGCTCGGACGTGGTGCGGCGGCAACGATCGTCGTGCTCGGGATCGTCGGCTTCGCGCTCCTCTTCATCTTCGTCCTCCTCTCGCCTTTCGTTCGCGAGATCGGCGACTTCGTCGACGCGCTGCCCTCGCTCGTGGACGAGATCCGGCAGACGTCGCTCGGCTCGTGGCTCGACGAACACAGCGGGGCGCCCGAGAAGAGTCAGGAGAACGTCAAGCAGATCGCCGTCGCGATCGGTGGGGTTGCCGGCGGCGTGCTGGGCGTCGCGCTCAACGGCTTCAGCCTCGTGCTCACCGCGGTCACCGCGATCTTCCTGACGCTGTTCCTGATCATCGACCTGCCCCGGCTCGTCGGCGCCGTCGACAGCCTGCTCGACTCGACCGGCTCGGCACGCCTGCAGCGGATGCTGCCGGCGATCATCACGGCCGTCTCGCGGACGATGATCGGCAACATCGCGATCTCGGTCATCTGCGGGGCGATCTACGGCCTTTCGGCCTGGGCGCTCGACGCCCCGTTCCCGCTCGCGCTCGCCTTCATCGCCGGGTTCCTCGACCTGATCCCGATGGTCGGCGCGACCGTGGCAGGAGCGATCCTCGTCCTCGCCACCCTGACACAGGGAGTGACGGCGGCGCTGATCATGCTCGCGATCGTGCTCGTATACCAGCAGGTCGAGAACTACATGCTGCAGCCCTGGATCCTCGGCCGGGCGGCAGATCTCTCCGGCTTCCTCGTGATCGTGAGCGTGCTCGTCTTCGGGACGCTGCTCGGGGTCGTCGGGGCGATCATCGCGGTCCCGATCGTGGCTTCGATCCAGATCGTCTTGCGCGAGGTGACCGCGAAGCGCCGGGCGGCGATGGCCGAGCTGCGGGCAGCAAGCCCGGCCGAGTCCTGAGTGTCCGGCACGCGCCGGGAAGCGCGCTTCGAGGCGGCACCGGCCGTGCTGGTAGTGATTGCGCTGCAGGTGGCGATCGGCGTGACCGCCCTCGCAGCCGACTGGACGCTGTGGCGCGTGCCCTGGTGGGCCCTCCTGATCGGAGTCGTGCCCGAGACCGTGCTGCTCGTGGCGCTCGTCTTCGACCGGTTCCGCCAGCGTCTCGAGCGCCTCGTCCACGGCAGGGCAGTGAGCCTTGCGCTCTTCGGCGTCGTCAGCCTCACGAATGCAGTCCTGCTCGTCGCCCTCATCGCGTCCCTCGTCAGCGGCCACGAGCGCGACGGTGGGCAGCTTCTGTTCAAGGCGCTAGGCGTCTGGACCACGAACACGATCACGTTCGGCCTCTGGTTCTGGAGTCTCGAGCTCGACGATCCGGCGCAAAGACCCGAAACGCGTCAACCGCCGCCGGACTTCCTGTTTCCGCAGCAGTCCGAGCCAGAGCTGGCCCCTCCCGGCTGGCAGCCGCGGCTCTTCGACTACCTCTACGTCTCCTTCTCCAACTCGATCGCGTTCAGCCCGACCGACACGATGCCGCTCACGCACTCAGCGAAGGGCTTGATGCTCGCGGAGGCCAGCATTTCGTCCGTGACAGTGCTGCTCGTCGTCGCGCGCGCGGTCAACATCTTCACGTAAGGGATTCGCAACCGGCGGGGGCGGTCTCGAACACCGCCCCCGCATAGGGTTCTCTCTCAGGCTTGCGCAGACGCCATCTCGTCGGCTTCGGCACGGGCGAGCGCAGCGTCCAGCACCTCGTACTCCGCCTCCTCGATCGCGAGGAGAGCGAAGTCGACAGCTGCCACGGCGTTGTCTTCCGCTCGCTCAGCCCGACGCTCGGCGCGCCCGGCGTCGCGCTCTGCCTTTTCCGCGTCGATCTTCTCTCTGATCTTGGCGATGCGGTCGCTCCAGTCCTGCCTCGCCTCACTCCAGCGCTGTGAGACCTCGTCGGCGGTGTCGGAGGCCTTGGCCTGCAGTTGCTCGGTCGTCTTCTCCCGGGTCGCTCTGGCCTCGGAAACCTGCGACTCGAGCTTCTCCTTCGTCTTGCTCGCGGAAGCGCGCACCCGCTCGTCGGCTTCCTTGGCCCGCTGGGCCAGTGTGCCCATCAGATCGTCGGATTCAGCCATGTGGCTCCTTTCGACCCCTGGGGATGAAATGTGCCTGCCGAAGGGCGCTCTCGCGTACACCACCCCGATAGTGCGAATCCGGGATGTCGCGGCCGAAGACGGTCGCGGGGCGGCGCGACCCGTAGGCATGCACCGATGCTACGCCCCTTCGTCCCCCGGCGCAAAGGTGCATAGACTCGGCCGATTCTGGTCGACGATGCCCTTGTCACGACGGTCGTCGGGAGCTATCCCCAGCCGGACTGGCTGATCGACCGCGAGCGGCTCGGCGAACGGTTGCCGCCGCGCGTGCGCGCGCGCGAGCTCTGGCGCCTTCCGGCGCCGCTGCTCGAGGAGGCACAGGACGACGCGACCCGGCTCGCCGTCCAGGATATGGAGCAGGCCGGCGTCGACGTGATCACCGACGGGGAGATGCGCCGCGAGAGCTACTCGAACCGGTTCGCGACCGCGCTCGACGGCGTCGATCTCCACCAGCCCGGAGTCGCCCTCGACCGCACCGGCCACGAGAACCCCGTCCCGCGCGTGGTCGGCGCGATCCGCCGCACGCGTCCGGTCGAGGTGCGGGACGTCGAGTTTCTCCGCTCCATCACCGACCGCCGGATCAAGATCACCGTGCCCGGGCCGTTCACGATGACCCACCAGGCTCAGAACGACCACTACCCCGACGAGCGGAGCCTCGCGCTCGCCTACGCGGCGGCCGTCAACGAGGAGCTGCACGACCTGAAGGCGGCGGGCGCTGACGTCGTCCAGATCGACGAGCCCTACCTCCAGGCGCGGCCCGAGCAGGCGCGCGCGTACGCGGTCGAGGCGATCGACCGGGCGCTCGACGGCATCGAGGGCGAGACCGTCCTCCACACGTGTTTCGGCTACGCACACATTGTCAAGGACCGGCCGAGTGGCTACCCGTTCCTCGGCGAGCTGAACGACTGCGCCGCGACGCATCTCTCGCTCGAGGCGGCGCAGCCGCGTCTCGACCCGGAGGTCCTGCGCGAGGTGCCCGACAAGGTGATCGTGCTCGGCGTGCTCGATCTCGGCTCGGACGAGGCCGAGAGTGCAGAGGGCGTCGCCGAGCGCATCGGCCGTGCCCTCGCGGTGACGGGGCCGGAGCGGCTCGTCGTCGCGCCGGACTGCGGGATGAAGTACCTGTCGCGCGAGCTGGCGTTCCGTAAGCTCGAGGCGATGGTTGCCGGCGCGAGGCGGGCCCTCGATGGATAGCCCAGTGAGCCGGATCAGCCGGGCCTACCCGGACCGGATCGAGGTGCGCGGGCGCGACCTGACCGGCGACCTGATGGGCCGGCTGACCTTCACCGAGTACTTCCACCTGCTGCTCACCGACCGCGAGCCGACCGACGACGAGCGCTTCTTCCTCGACCTGCTCCTCGTCGCGATGGCGGAGCACGGGCTGATGCCGGCGAATGTCGCCGCGCGGATGACGCTCGCCGCCGACCCGCAGTCGCTGCACGGAGCCGTCGCGGCCGGAATCCTGGGCGCCGGGCCC
>JBKPFP010000212.1:0-10984 GCA_046744435.1 Actinomycetota bacterium
TCGGTCGACGACGAAGACGAGCTGGCCGAAGAGTCGGCCTGACCGCGGCGGGGCCGGCCCCCGACATCACTCAGACGAAGATCTCGAGCGGCAGAAGCGCCGTGACCAGCAGGTTCGGGACATCGACTGTCTGGCTGATGCGGAGGTCGACGGCGACGCTGCACAGGGCATAGGCCTGCTGCCGGTCGAATCCGAGCGTGCCGAGATGGTCGATCATGTTCAGGAGCGCATTGCGCGCAGCGAGCGTGAGGTCTTCGCTCTCGTTTCCACCTTCCTTCCGCACACAGATGCCGGTGGTCGCATGGAACCTCCGTGGAGCGGCGAGCTCCGGCGGGGCGAAGTAGTCGTCGCGGGTGAACTGAGGATCACGGATCCCGAGCCGCGCCGCGTCCCCTTTCGTAAGCCGAAGCGGACGTGTGTCCGCGAGCGCATCTCGATCGCCGTTCCGCAGGCCTCGCAGTCACCTTGGGCATAGTGGACGTCGCCGTCGAGACGAGGCCTCCCTCCGTGTAGACGGGTAGCAGCAGCTTCACCCCGGGCGTGGTTTGCTTGATGTCGAGGTTCCCGCCGGTTTCGCGCGGAGGAACCGTGCGCAGAGCTTCGGCGGCGATGGTCTCGTCCGCCCGAACCGCCTCTTCGGGATCGGGCGGGAGGGCCAAGCCGCCTCGCTCGGCGAGCACGGCCTCGCGCTCGGTCGCCTCGCGCCGAAGCTCCACGCTCGGCGCGACGCCGAAGACGCCCGGGAACGGAGCGCACGGGATCTGCACACCGGGGAGCTGCTCGGACACGGCGTATTCGCTGCCCAGACGCCAGTGGGCTATGTAGGGGTCGGGGAACTCGTCCCGGAGGAATCCGAAGCCCGGCAGCTGCACCGTGTAGCCCCAGGCTCCCCAGGGATCGGCCTCGATCGCGACGATCTCCGCCTCCAGCAGATCACCGGGCTCGGCGCCATTGACGAACACCGGGCCGGTCAAGGGATGGACAGGTCCGAGCGATGCAGCCAGGAGGTCATCGGCGCGCGACGAAGGCCGAAGCTGCCCGTCGAAGACCTCGCGCGTCTCGTAGAGCACCGAGTCTCCGGGATCGACTTCCAGGACTGGCTCGATCGCCTCGTGCCAGCGGTTGTGCCCCGTGTCGGGCTCCTCGGCCAGCGGCTTCGCCGGATCGATCGCGATCAGGTGCTCTCGTGGCATTCGGCCTCCTCGGGCGGGTGAAGGGCCGATCCTAGAACGCAAGAGAACCTGTTCTCTGGTTTTATCCACTTCCGGAAGCGGCGGTTGGAGCCGCGCATCGTCCGATCGGAGGGGGCTCGCATGAACAGTCTCTACGTCCGGAGGGCGCTCTTCCTCGTCCCCGGGCTCATCCTTCTCGCTCTGGCCTTCGGAGTCTCGCGTGGTGCCGGCGGGGAGCACGTCAAGGCGCCTACGATCAAGAAAGGCGGCACGCTCACGGTCGCGCTCGACGCGGATCCAGACAGGCTCGATCCGACGCTTGCTCGGACCTTCGTCGGCCGGATCGTGTTCGCAAACATGTGCGAGAAGCTCTATGACATCAACGGGAAGCTGCAGCTCGTGCCGCAGCTCGCGGCTGCGCTGCCGCGCTTCTCGCCGAACGGGACCTCGGTCACGATCAGGCTTCGCACCGGTGTCCGTTTCAACGACGGCATGCCGTTCAACGCTCAGGCGGTGAAGACGTCGCTCGACCGGCATCGGACTCTCACGGGCTCCGTTCGGGCAAGTGAGCTGTCGCAGGTCAGCGCCGTCACCGTCGTCAACGGACGTACGGTCCGCCTGACACTCACCGAGCCGTTCGCACCGTTGATCGCCCAGCTTGCCGACCGGGCCGGGATGATCATGTCGCCGGCCCAGCTCCAGAAGCTCGGCGACCGGTTCGGCAATGAGCCGGTCTGTGTCGGGCCGTTCTCGTTCGTGAGCCGCACGGCCGGCGACCGCATCGAGCTCAAGAAGTCGACCTTCTACTACGACGCGAAGCGGGTCAATCTCGCCCGGCTCGTGTTCCGAATCATGGTCGAGGGCACCGTTCGCGCCCAGAACCTGCGCTCCCGCGACGTCGCCGTGGCCGTGACCCTGCCGTCGACGGAGATCCGAGGGATCCGGGGTGACCGCGGCCTACTGCTCAGGAAAGCGCTGAGCATCGGCTACCAGGGAATCACGATCAACATCGCCAACAAGAACGGGCTCGGCAGGCCGTTCGTCCAACTCGACACGCCGCTCGCCCGCTTCCCTGCGTTGCGCGAGGCTCTCGAGCTGTCGCTCGATCGCAGGACGATCAACCGGGTCGGGCTCGGGGGAGTAGCGGTCACCGGCTGCAGGCCGATCTCACCAGTCCTTCAGGACTGGTTCCCGCGGGGCGCCACGTGTCCGGGTAGGAACCTCGCCCGCGCGAGGAGCTTGATCGCCTCGACCGGTGTGTCGCGCCCTGTGAAGGTCGAGCTCATGATCGGAACGTCCGACGAGGCCGCGCGCATCGGTCAGGTGATCCAGGCACTCGCGCGCGACGCCGGCTTCGACATCGTGCTCCGTCCGACCGAGTTCGTGACCGCACTGCGCCGGCAGGACACCGGCCAGTACGACGCGTTCGCCATCGGCTGGTCGGGCCGCGTCGATCCCGACGGCAACATCTACCAGTTCCACCACACGAAGGGATCGCAGAACGTCAGCGGCGTCACGGACCCACGGATCGACTCGCTCCTCGACCAGGCGCGCCAGTTGACGAGGATCGCCAGGCGCAAGCAGCTGTACAACCGCGCGGTGTCGCTGATCCGTCAAAGGCGCAACATCATCTACCTCTGGCACCCGCAGAACTTCACGGGGCAGGTGCGAAACGTACGCAACGTCGTCGTCTTCGGTGACGGCCTCGTGCGTCTGAAGACTGCAGGGTTCACCAACGGGGGGTAGCGTCTAGAGAAGTCGTTCGAGAAGGAAGGGGACGTTGACCAGCTTCATCCTGCGCAGGGTAGGAGCTGCGCTCATCGTCCTCTTCCTCTCGAGCATCCTCGTCTTCGCCGGGATCCGGGCGCTGCCCGGCGATCCCGTGCTCGCGCTGTCCGGCGAGGAGCGCGATCCGGTCGCGCTCGAGCAGACCCGCCACAAATACGGACTCGACCAACCCGTCGTCGTCCAGTACGTGAAGTGGCTGGGCCTCGCGCTCCAGGGCGATCTCGGCGAGTCGACGCGAACCGGCCTCGAGATCACGCCGATGATCGCCGAGCGGCTTCCGATCACCCTCGAGCTCGCCGCCCTCAGCGTGATGATCGGGCTCATGCTGGGAATCCCCGCAGGTGTCCTGGCGGCCGTGAGGCGCGGCTTTGTCGCCGACTACACGACGACAGCGGTAGCTCTCGTCGGAATCTCGATTCCGAACTTCTTTCTCGGGCTGATCCTGATCCTCGTCTTTGCCGTGCACCTGGACTGGCTGCCCGCCTCGGGCTACGTGCCCTTCCTCGAGGATCCGGTCGAGAACCTCAAGCGAATGATCATGCCCGCCTTCGTGCTCGGCACTGGGCTCGCCGCGGTCGTCATGCGCCAGGTGCGCTCGGCCATGCTCGAATCGCTCGGCGCAGACTACGTTCGAACAGCGCGGGCAAAGGGGCTGAGCGAGCGGGTCGTCGTCGGCGTGCACGCACTTCGCAACAGCCTGATCACGGTCGTGACGCTCGTCGGCCTGCAGATGGGCGCGCTGATCTCCGGCGCCGTCAACACCGAGCAGATCTTCGTCATCCCCGGCTTCGGGAAGTTGACCGTGGACGCGATCTTCGAGCGGGACTTCCCGCTCATCCAGGGGGTCGTCCTGGTCGCCGCAGCCGGTTACGTGATCGTCAACCTCACTGTCGACCTCGTCTACTCGTTGATCAACCCGCGGATCCGAATTGCGGGGCGACCCTCGTGACCGTCCAGCCCGGCGCGAGCACGGCCGAGATGTTCGGCGTCGGAGTTCACGTGCCGCGTCGCAGGATTCTCCTCAGGCGCTTCCTCCGCCGCCCGCTCGCTGTCGTGAGTCTCGCCATCATCGTCGCGTTCATCCTCGCGGCCGTCTTCGCGCCGGTGATCGCTCCCTACGACCCGGACGCGACGGATTTCGACTCGTTGTTCGCATCCCCCTCGAGCGAGCATTGGCTCGGTACGGACGAGCTTGGGCGGGACGTCTTCTCGCGCATCCTCTTCGGGGCGCGCGCCTCGATGCAGGCGGGCGTCCTGGCGACGGTGCTCGCGATGGCGGTCGCAGTCCCCCTCGGGCTCTTCTCAGGCTATTTCCGGGGTTGGTGGGACCCGGTGATCATGCGGCTCACGGACGTGTTGCTCGCCTTCCCGTTCCTGATTCTCGCGGTCGGGCTCGCCGCCATCCTCGGCCCCTCGCTCAAGAACGCGACCCTCGCACTCGGGATCGCTGCGATTCCAGGGCTCGTCCGCATCACCCGTGGGGAGGCCCTCGCCCTGCGCGAGGAGGACTACGTTCGCGCTGCCGTGGCGAACGGCGCCAGCGACCCGGTGATCCTGGCACGGCACATCCTCCCGAACATGACGAGCACGCTGATCGTCCAGGCGACTCTCACCATTCCGGCCGCGATCATCGGCGAGTCGATTCTCTCCTTCCTCGGGCTCGGGGTCCAGCCGCCGACCCCGTCCTGGGGCGTGATGATCTCCTCGGCGCAGACCTACCTCAGCGACGAGCCGATGCTCACCGTCTTTCCGGGCATCGCGATCTTTCTGGCCACGTTGTCCTTCAACCTGCTCGGGGACGGGTTGCGCGACGTACTCGACCCGAAGACGGTGTCCTGATCGTGGCGCTGCTCGAGGTCTCGGAGCTGTCCGTCCGCTTCAGGACCGATCGCGGGCCCGTGCACGCCGTCGACCGGATGTCGTTCACGCTCGACGAGGGCGAAGTGCTCGGGATCGTCGGGGAGTCGGGCTGCGGAAAGAGCGTGACCGCGCTCTCCCTGCTGCGCCTCCTGCCCCCGTCGGCGGAGATCTCGGGGGTCGCTCGCTTCGAGGGCGAGGATCTGCTGCGCCTCCCCGACGCGAACCTTCGCCGGATCCGGGGAAACGGGATCTCCTACGTGTTCCAGGAGCCGATGACGTCGCTCAACCCCGTGTACACCGTGGGCCGCCAGATCGGCGAGGTTCTGCGCAAGCATCTCGGGCTCTCGCGCTCGGCGGCCCGCAAGCGCACGATCGAGCTGCTCGAGCTCGTCCGCATCCCCGGGGCTCAGCGGCGCCTCCGCGACTATCCCCACCAACTCTCGGGCGGGATGCGCCAGCGGGTGATGATCGCGATGGCCGTCGCCTGCGATCCGCAGGTGCTGATCGCGGACGAGCCGACGACCGCGCTCGACGTGACCATCCAAGCCGCGATCCTCGATCTGATCCGCGAGCTGCGCGCACGGCTGGGAACAGCCGTGATCCTCATCACTCACAACCTCGGCGTGGTCGCCGATCTCGCCGACCGGGTCGTCGTCATGTATGCCGGCCGGCAGGCCGAGGAGGCGCCGGTCCACGACCTGTTCGAGCGTCCGCAGCATCCGTACACGATCGGTCTGCTCGGGGCGATTCCGCGTCTCGGCGAGGAAAGTGGGGACGGCGGTGGCACGCGCTCGCGCCTTCAGGAGATCCCCGGGCGGGTCCCGGCGCTCGCAGAGCTGCCGCAGCACTGTGCGTTCGCTCCGCGCTGTCCGCGCGCCGACGATCTGACGTGGTCGCAAGAGCCCGAGCTGCGGGAGGTGCGCCGCGGACACTTCGTCGCCTGCTTTCACCCGGGAGGCGGCTGGCCGCAGTGAACGAGCCCGTCCTCGAGGTGAGCGGGCTGACCAAGCACTTCCCCGTCGGAGGTCAGCTACGCGGCGGGGTCGGTGTCGTCCATGCGGTCGACGACGTCTCCTTCAGCATCGGTGAGGGGGAGCTCCTCGGCCTGGTCGGCGAGTCCGGGAGCGGGAAGTCGACGGTCGCGAACTGCATCATGCGGCTCCTCGAGCCGACGGAAGGCTCGATCAAGCTCAAGGGCAGGGACATCACGCTGCTCTCGAGGCGGGCGATGCGCCCACTTCGGCGTGAGATGCACATGGTCTTCCAGGATCCCTACTCGTCGCTCAACCCGAGGATGACGGCCGGTCAGATCGTCGGCGAGCCCGTTCGCCTGCACCGGGTCGCGTCTCGTCGCGAGCGCGAGAGCCGTGTGGCTCAGATCTTCGACCGCGTCGGTTTGCGCACGGAGCTTCGTGACCGCTATCCGCACGAGCTTTCCGGCGGCCAGCGCCAGCGAGTCGGTCTCGCTCGCGCCCTCGTCCTTCAGCCGAGCCTCCTGGTCGCGGACGAGCCCGTCTCCGCTCTCGACGTGTCCGTGCAGGCGGCGATCCTCAACCTCATCGGCGACCTCCAGGCGGACATGGGGTTCTCGTGCCTCTTCATCACCCACGACCTGTCGACGGTCGAGTATCTCTGCGACCGGGTGGCGGTCATGTACCTCGGCAAGATCGTCGAATTGGCGCCTCGGGCGGAGCTGTTCTCGGAGCCGCGGCATCCGTACACACAAGCGCTCCTGAGCGCCGCCGTCGTGCCCGATCCCGGGGTTCAGCGCTCTCGGACCCGGATCGTGCTCGAAGGCGACATTCCCAATCCGATCAGCCCGCCGTCAGGTTGTCGTTTTCGTACGCGCTGCCCCTTGGAGCCGGACTCCGCGCCGAGATCGCACGAAGAGGAGCCCTTGCTTCGAGATACGGATGGACGCGGCCACCTGGTCGCGTGTCACCTCGTGGGGCCGGGCGGGCGAGCTCCAAAGCTGATCGACGTCGAGGCCGACCTTGCCTGAGCGGGTGCTGCCGGCGTTCACGACCCGGCCGGAGCTGCGAGGGACGTTCGGAATGGTTGCCTCGACCCACTGGGTCGCCTCCGCGGTGGGCATGGCGACCCTCGAGCGCGGTGGCAATGCTTTCGATGCGGCGGTGAGCGCAGGGTTCGTGCTACAGGTCGTCGAGCCGCACCTGAACGGGCCCGGCGGCGAGGTGCCCATTCTGGCCGCGCCTGCAGGCGGCGGCCAGGTGCAGGTCATCTGCGGCCAGGGGGTGGCCCCCGCCGCCGCGACGATCCAGCGCTTTCGGGAGCTCGGGCTCGACCTCGTCCCGGGCACGGGCCTGCTCGCGGCCTGCGTTCCCGGCGCCTTCGACGCCTGGATGCTCCTGCTCCGGGACTTCGGCACGCTCGGTCTCCGCGACGTGCTGGAGCCGGCGATCGGGTACGCCGACCAGGGGTATCCGGTCGTTCCTGGCATGAGCGCGGTGGTCGAGGCCGTCGCCGACCGCTTCCGGGACGAGTGGCCGACCTCCGCCGAGCTCTATCTCCCCGTGCCACGGGCCGGCTCTCTCTTCTGCAACGCTGCGCTCGCCGCGACTTACCGGCGCGTGCTCGAGGCTGCCGAAAGCGCGGGCGCCGACCGGGAGGTGCAGATCGAGGCGGCACGAGCTGCGTGGTATCGAGGCTTCGTCGCCGACGCGATCGACCGCTTTTCGTCGGCCGGCGGCGGCCTTCTGGCCGGCGACGACCTGGCCGCCTGGGAGGCGACCTTCGAGCCCCCGGTCTCCCTCGAGTTCGAGGGCTACACGGTCTGCAAGTGTGGTCCCTGGAGCCAAGGGCCCGTGCTCCTCCAGCAGCTCGCGCTGCTGGACGGCTTCGACCTCCATGCGCTCGAGGCGCAGAGCGCCGAGTACGTGCACACCGTGGTCGAATGCGCGAAGCTCGCGTTCGCGGATCGCGAAGCCTGGTACGGGGATCCGCACTTCGCCGATGTCCCGCTCGGAGAGCTGCTCAGTCGCGAGTACGCGGCTGAGCGCCGAGGACTTGTCGACGACACGGCCTCGGGAGACCTCAGGCCCGGTAGTCCGGTCGAGCGAGAGCCGCGTCTGGCGCCGCCGGTCGCCGGTTCGCCGCTCCAGCCGGCGGGCACCGGCGAGCCTACTCGCGGCGACACCTGCCACGTCGACGCGGTCGATCGTCAGGGCAACCTCGTCTCGGCGACTCCGAGCGGCGGCTGGCTCCACGGCTCGCCCTTGATTCCCGAGCTCGGGTTTCCGCTCGGCACCCGCGCCCAGATGTTCTGGCTCCACGAAGGCCTGCCGAGCTCGCTCGAGCCGCGCAAGCGTCCCCGGACGACGCTCAGCCCTTCACTCGCTCTTCGCGACGGCGAGCCGTTCCTGGCCTTCGGCACCCCCGGAGGCGACCAGCAGGATCAGTGGCAGCTCGGGTTCTTCCTCGGGCACGTCCTCTTCGGCCGCGACCTGCAGGCGGCGATCGACGCTCCCGTGTTCCACACGAACCACTTCCCGAGCTCGTTCTATCCACGTCAGGCGAGACCGCGCCAGATCGAGGTCGAGGCGCGGTTTGCCCCGGAGGTGATCTCAAGTCTGCGAGCGCGGGGTCACGACGTCGTCGTCACCGATGCGTGGTCTCTCGGACGGATGAGCGCAGTCGGGCGAGAGCCGGGTGGCGTCCTCAAGGCGGCTGCGAATCCGCGCGGGATGCAGGGCTATGCCGTGGGCCGCTGACGTCAGCGCGCTTCCTGTGGAGCCTCCTCTCGTCTGACGAGGCGGCCCCAGCGAACCGTGCGCAGCGAGAGGAAGATTGCGCCGAAGCCGAGCGCGACGTTGGTCACCGTCGTGGCGATGTTCATGCCGACGCTGAAGCTGAGGAGGGCGGTCGTCGTCGCCTTGCCGCGCAGGACGTAAGCGGTCAGGCCCTGCTGCGTGCCGGCGCCGCCGGGCGAAAACGGGAGCAACGTCGCCAGGCTCTGGACGACGAGTACGAGGAGCGCGTTCTCGACGTTCGCGGGCACGTTGAACGCTTTCAGGAACCACCAGACCGACGCGAAGCGAAGAACCCAGGAAAGCGCCTGCCAGCTCACGACCTCCTTCAGGTAGCGCGGCGGGTCGCCGAGGATCGCGAAGCCCTTCGCGAGCCGGCGCTTCAGCTCCTGGATGTGGCGCACGGCCCACACGACGAACGGCGCGAGGAAAACTGCGAGTGCCAGGGCGAAGGCGAAGGCGACGCGCGGGTGGCGCAGGGCCCACGTCCAGTCGAGGCTCGGCAGGTCGGGGAGGACGGACAGGCTCGGGAGGACGCCCTGCTGAAGCGCCCAGAGGAAGAGGAGCGACGCGACGAAGAAGTCGAAGAGCGTCTCGACGGCGAGCGTCGAAGCGAGGGTCGCGTAGTTCGACCCCCCGATCCCGTGCCGGGCGATGTAGAGCTTGACGGCGTCGCCGCCGCGGGCGGGCGCGATCGAGTTGACGCCGACGCCGGCCAGGTAGGCGCCGATCACCGTCCGCCGCTGGACGCGCGCGCCCGGGAACGCGGCCCGCAAGATGTTTCGCCAGGCGAAGGTGCGCACGACCGCCTTCAACACGTGGAACGCGAGCGCGATCGCGAGCGCGCCCCACTGCACCGCGGCCAGGTGGCCGAAGAAGACGTCGACTGCGTGGAAGAACTGGCTCATCGCTCACTTGCGCCGCGCTCGGCGCTCCAGCCATACTGACTGCATAGTCGCTGCCTGACCGCATCGGATCTCCCGGCCCGGACGCCCATCGTCCGCGGCCTTACGATGCGCCGATGGAGCCGCTCTACAAGCCCGAAGGCGTCGAGGAGCGCTGGCAGCGCACGTGGGAGGAGGAAGGGCTCTACCACGCGGCTCCGGACGCGCCGGGCGAGCCGTACGCGATCGCGCTGCCGCCGCCGAACGTGACCGGCGAGCTGCACATGGGCCACGCACTCAACGCCTCGACGCAGGACGTGCTCATCCGCTATCACCGCATGCGCGGCTTCAACGCGCTCTGGCAGCCGGGGTACGACCACGCGTCGATCTCGGTCGAGACGGTCATGAAGCGCGAGCTGGCGAAGGAGGGCCTGACTCGGAACGAGCTCGGTCGCGAGGCCTACCTCGAGCGGACGTGGGAGTGGCTACGCCACTACGGCGGCGTGATCATGGGCCAGCTGCGGAGGATCGGCGCCTCGCTCGACTACGAGCGCGAGCGCTTCACGATGGACGACGCCTACGTGCGCGCGGTGATGCGGTTCTTCGTCCATCTGCACGAGCAGGGCTACATCTACCGCGACCACCGCATCATCAACTGGTGCCCTCTGTGCGAGACGTCGATCTCGGACATCGAGGTGGAGCACAAGGAGGTCGACGACACGCTCTACACGGTGCGCTATGCGCTCGCCGACGGGTCGGGGCACATCGCGATCGCGACCGTGCGGCCGCCGACGATCCTGGCCGACGTCGCCCTCGCCGTGCACCCGGACGACGAGCGCTACCGCGACCTCGTCGGCAAGGAGGCGATCGTGCCGATCGTCGAGCGGCGGGTACCGATCATCGCCGACGAGCGCGTCGAGCCCGGGTTCGGCACCGGCGCGGTCAAGATCACCCCGGGGCACGACCCGGTCGACTTCGAGATCGGGCGCGACCACGGGCTGCCCGAGCCGATGGTGATCGGGCTGGACGGGAGGATGAACGAGGACGCCGGGCAGTTCGCCGGCCTGACGCAGGAGGAGGCGAACGAGCAGATCGTCGCGCGCCTCCGCGAGGCGGGGCAGCTGGAGAGCGCGGAGCCGTACCGGCATGCCGTCGGGCACTGCTCGCGGACGAAGAACCGCGTCGAGCCACTCATCTCGCTGCAGTGGTTCTGCGACATGACCGAGCTGGCTCGGCCTGCGGTGAAGGCGATCCGCTCGGGGACGGTGCGTTTCACCCCCGCCGCCCAGGCGGACGTGGCGCTCCGCTTCCTCGAGAACATCCGGCCCTGGTGCATCTCGCGCCAGCTGTGGTGGGGCCAGCAGATCCCGGTCTGGTACTGCCCGGACGGGCACGTGACGGTCGCCGAGAGCGAGCCGGAGGCGTGCGCCGAGTGCGGCTCGCGCGAGCTCGAGCGCGATCCAGACGTGCTCGACACGTGGTTCTCGTCGGCGCTCTGGCCCTTCGCGACGCT
>JBKPFP010000189.1:0-4377 GCA_046744435.1 Actinomycetota bacterium
CCTCCCAAGAGCACGGCGATCTCACCGCTCTCGATCAGCCGCCCGCTCGGCAAACACGTACGCGCCGGGCGTCGGCTCGCCGAACTCGACGTTGAACGCGTGAAGGAGCCTGCCGAAAGCAGGCGCATCCGCGGCGCTCGCCAGACGGATCTGTGTCTCCGCGTCCCTCACCATGCGGTCTGTTTAGCGACTCCGCCGGGTTCGCGCGAGCGCCGGCACCGCGGAGGTGTTCGGGTGCACGGCGGACCAACTGGTCGGCGAGATCGCGTCCTTGACGCCGCGTTGTCTAGCTGAACAACTCGGCGCGGACACAAAACGGACACATCAGAAACGACACGCGCGACGTCTCGCGACGTATTGTCCGTCGCCGGATCAGGCCGATTTGCAGGAAGAACTGAGTCGCAGGTGATCGCGCGTGTACGCGCGTGACGCCCCGAAACCTCCATGGTAAGGAGGGGGTCGACGGTTCGAGTCCGTCAGAGGGCTTACCTAAAGTGCCTGCAAATCCGCACTTTGTTGTTGTCCGTCCGTCGAACACGCGGACACATTCCGGACACATCTGCGGTACGCGCGACGCACCGCGACGTCTCGCGGCTTCTTCCGACACATCTGTAGGGAGTGCAGTCGCGTAGTCGACCCCAGAAACTCCCTGCAAATCGCCAGCTTCTGTTGCCGGCGTCGGCGAGATCTTGACCCCTTCCCAGCAGGGAGGGGGTCAGCGCTGCCTCGTTCTCGACCTACTAGGACGTGTCTCGTAAGAACTCCCAATAGATTGATCTTGGAAGCCGGTGCGCTACGCCTCGGTAGGCGGTCCGAACCAGGTGGTTAGCGCGTCAGCGAGCCCCAGCTGGGTTAGATCTCCCACCCAGGCCACATATCCGTCGGGCCGAATCAACACGGCGGTGGGAGGAGGGACCACCCCGATCACCGCAAGCTCCCACGTACCACCGTACTCGGCGTCGATCAGCTGAACCCGATCCGCCCATGGACCGATGTCGAAGCCGCCGGGCTCACCGAGGTTGAGGAGCCACCGTGCCGGGTCGCCGGGCTGCCCGGATCACGTCGTCGCGCTCGCCGTTGGAGCGTGTCGCTTGCTAGCGGTATCCGCTGTCGTCGGCGGGCTTGCCCGCCTTCATGACCTCCCGGTGGTACCGCCGGAAGTGCGGTTGCGTCCCGTCGAGATCGGTGACGCCGTAGGCCGGTCCCAGATCCCAGCTGGCGAACGACTGCCCGTTGAACCGGGCCTTGTCCGGATCGGCGGCGAGCGCAACGGCGGCGCGTGCGACGTAGTGCGGTGTTTCGGTGATGCAGAAGTGCGGATCCTTGGCGGTGCCGTCGCGCCAGTTGTCCTCGGTGACTCCGAAGTGCTCGAGCATCGCTTCGGAGCGGATCCACCCGGGGCTGAGGGAGACTGCGGTCGCCTGGTGATCGGCAAGCTCTCTGGCGAGCGCGAGCGCGATGCGGTGCGGTGTCGTCTTCGCCAGGTCGTAGAAGAAGGTGCCCCGATAGTCGGCGTTGAACTCGGCGTCGCCGTCGGTGACCTCGATCACCAAGCCGCCGGGTTCCTTGATGAGCAGCGGGATCGCCGCGTGACTGGTGATGATGTGGGTGTCGGTGGCGAGCCGCAAGATGCGAAGACCCGCGTCGAGATCGTGCTCCCACAGTTTGGCGTCCCACCCGGTGAGATGGTCGCCGCCCCAGATGTTGTTGACGAGGATGTCGAGACGTCCCTGCTCGGACTCGATGCGTGACACGAGCGCCTTGACCTGCGACGGCTCGAGGTGATCGCAGACGACCGGCAGGGCCCTCCCTCCGGCCTCGGCGGCCCGAGTGGCCGTGCCCTCGATCGTCTCGGGCCGACCCATCTCAGAGCGACCGTGCTCGCTGCTGCGCCCCGTGGCGTAGACGATGGCCCCAGCGGCGGCCAGCTCGACCGCGAAGGCGCGCCCGGCACCACGGGTGGCGCCGGCGACGAGCGCGACCTTCCCTGACAGCGGTTGCTTGATCGAACTTCGTTTCATCTCACGCCTCCTTGACTTGGTGCCTCCAGGGCTCTGGGTGTGGTGGGTACGGCGCCGTTTACGGAGCTTTCGGGTCCACGACGCGGCGTTGGAGGGGTCACCTCTCCACCGTGGCCTGTTCGAGGGACGGTTCGCCGTAGGTCGCGATCGCCTGCTTCGGGAGGAGCAGCATCGCGAGCGCGCTTAAAAGGTAGATGGCGAGCTCGAACCAGAGCGCGTCGCGGAGCGCCTCGACGAAGCCCTCCGAAGCGACGACGTCGAAGTAGATGACGCCGATCAGGGCGACGCCCATCGCGCCGCCGAGCTGGAGGGCGGTGTTGAGGACGCCGGAGGCGGAGCCCGCGTCGCGGCCGTGGACGCCGGCGAGGGTGACGTCGACGAGCGTCGGGGCGACCATGCCCATCGCGACCCCGCCGAGGGCGAGGCTCGGCGCCAGCCACCAGGAACTGAGCTCCTCGCCGAAGTGATCGACGGTCACGAGTACGGCCGCCATCGCGACGGCCATCAGCAGCGCCCCGGCGGTGGTGAGTCGGCGGCCGAGCCGAGGGGCGAGCTGCACCGAGGCGCCGGCGGCGGCCGCCAGCGCGAGCGACCAGGGAGCGAAGGTCAGGGCGCTGTGCAGCGGCGAGAAGTCGAGCCCCAGCTGCAGGGTCAGCGTCAGGACGAGGAAGAAGCTGACGACGCCGGAGAAGAAGGTGAGCGCCGCGAGGACGCCGCCGGTGAAGGCCCGCTCCCGGAAGAGGGCGGGCGGGACGAGCGGCGAGCCGCCGCGCCCGGCCGTACGCGCCTGCTGCAAGGCGAAGAGCACCAGCACCGGCAGCGCGGCCGCCATCGAGACGAACGTCCAGGTCGGCCAGCCCGCGTCGTACCCCTGGACGAGCGGGTAGAGGAGGAGCAGGAGCGCGGCGGAGACGAGAGCGACCCCGGTCAGGTCGAGCCGGGGCGGGTGCTCGTCGCGGGTCTCGGGGACGAGCTCCCAGGCAGCGGCGAGGGTAAGCAGGCCGATGGGGAGGTTGATCAGGAAGATCGTCCGCCAGCCGAACCCGAGAAGGTCGGCCTGGACGAGCAGGCCCCCGAGCAGGGGACCGCTGACCGCGGCGATGCCGACGAAGGCGCCGTACATGCCGTACGCCTTCGGCCGCTCCCCGGCGGGAAAGGTCGCCTGGATCGTGGACAGGATCTGCGGCATCATCAGCGCCGCCATCGCCCCCTGCGCCACGCGCGCCGCGATCAACACCTCGCTGCTCCAGGCCAGGCCGCAGAGCAGGGAGGCGGCGGTGAAGCCGCCGACCCCGAGCAGGAACATGCGCCTGCGCCCGTACACGTCGCCGAGCCGCCCGCCCGTGATCAGTCCGAGCGCGAAAGCGAGCGTGTAGCCGGCGATCGTCCACTCCAGCGCGGCCGCGCTCGCGTCCAGGTCGTCGCGGATCGTCGGGAGGGCGATGTTGACGATCGAGACGTCGACCAGGTCCATCACCGCCGCAAGAAGCAACACCGACAGCGCCAGCCAGCGGCGGGGGTCGTAGACCGTGGGTTGTGAAGGTGCGAGGCGGGCGTTCATGTCTGGATTGCGTTCCGCGTCCGCGTGACGGAAAGCCGCCCCGCAAGGCGAACGGCATGCCGCCTACGCTGCCGCTCTCTCCCGACACGATCCGCCGGCGCAGAGCAGCGCGGACGGGAGCGTGGGACCGATGAGAGCGAAGCGCCGGTGTTCATGGCAGCTTCTGCAGCCCGGCGGCGGTGAGCAGGGACTCGGGGGCGGTGGTCGCCAGGTCTGCCCGTACCAGGTCGACGAGGGCGGACCCGGCCGTCTCGGGGGTCAACGGTTCCCCCAGCTGCTGCAGGTATTCCTGCTCGGTCTGGCCGCTGCGGGCCGCGTACGCCCGAACCCCCCGCCGGCCCACCTCTCCGAACGGGGTCATCCTTGGCAGTACCGCCGTGACGGTGATGTCCAGCCCCGCGCGGCGCGACTCCTCCTGTGCGTATGCCGCGAGGAATCGCTGGGTGGCCTTCGCCCCGGCGTAGCCGCCGCTGGCGGGTGAGCCGTTGATGGCGGCGCCGCTGCTCACCACCACTACCCGGCTGCCGGGCGGCAGCGGCGTCAGCAGTGCCTCACGCAGCCAGGTGAATGCGATCTTGACGTCGGTGTGCCAGTTGACGGAGAACGTCTCCCAGGTCTGGTGCTGCAGCGGACGCATCACCGGGCTGGCGCCGGCGACGAGGATGAGAACCCCCGGCTCGTACTGATCGAGCAGGCTCCACGCCACCGTCGCGTCGGCCGCATCCGCGACCTCGGTCCGGAGGTTCGCGCTGGTGGCGGCCAGCTCGGCGAGCGCCCTGTCTCTTATACACATCT
>JBKPFP010000083.1:0-11506 GCA_046744435.1 Actinomycetota bacterium
GCGAACTCAGGGCCGGCGAGGACCATGTTCATCGTCAGGCGCCGGCAGCCGCGCTCGACGAAGAGGCGTTCGGCCGGGGCGAGCGCTTGGGCTGCGGGTATGCCCGGCTCGTAGGCTTCGAGGAAGGCCCAGAACCCGTCCGTGTTGATGCGCACGCTGTCGCGCACGGATTCGAGCTCGGCTTCGCTCTTCACCGCGCGCGCGAGGTCGAACTGCTCGTCCCAAGGCAGGAGCTCGGCGGCGCCCTCGAGCACCTGGTAGTCGCGGACGGTCATGACGTAGTCGAGGCCGTAGACGCCGACTCGCTTGCCCCGCAGCTGCTCGGCGAGCCACTCGCCTGGGCGGTCGGCGAAGACCTGCTCGACCCGCGCGTCGCCGTGCTCGCCGACATAGCGCGCCTCGCTCGGGAAGACGATTGCCGGGTCGCCCTCGCGCGGCAGCAGCACGTAGGCGTAGCGGTGGACGATCGTGAAGCCGCTCAGGTACGTGACCGCGCCCTCGAAGCCGGTGTACTCGGAGCCGCTGACGATCGCCGCGTCGAGCCCGTCCCGCTCGAGCGCGTCGCGAACGTTCGCGTACCGTCGGGCAACCTCGTCCGCGGAGCCCTGTCTGGTGCCAGGCACCGGACGCGTCTCGCTTAGCCGGTCCAAGACGTCTCCAGGCCTTTTGCGGCGCGATAACCGCGTTGTTCCGTCGGCGCCGGCTCGCCTTGGCCGGTGCCAGGCACCGGACGTGTCCCGACTAGCGAGTCCACGAGGACTCCCGGCCCTTGATCAGCGCCGCGATCGCCTCGTTCAGCGGCGTCGGCACACCGTGCTCACGGCCGACGCGGACGATGCCGCCGTTCAGGTAGTCGACCTCGGTCGCGCGCATCGCCTCGACGTCCTGCAGCATCGAGGCCTTGTGGCCATAGGCGACCTCGGGCCTCGCCGCGTGGTCGATCAGCTCCTCGGGGTCGGCGTCGAGCTCGATCCCCTGCGCCACGCACACCGCCTTGCCCTCGTCGACGAGCGCGCTCACGAGCCGGCGCAGGTCCTCCCGCTCGCAGACGCGCCCGTGCGTGAGGCCGGTCAGGGCCCCGATCGGGTTCGTTGCTGCGTTGAAGATCAGCTTGCGCCACTGCGGGCCGCGTGCATCCGGCACCGCGTTCGTCGGCAATCCCGCGCGCGTGCACGCCTCGGCCAGGCGGACGACCTCGGCCATCGGCGCAGGGCTCGGCTCGAACGGCCCGAGGGTCGTGTCCCCCTTCACGTCCCACTGGACATGGCCCGGCTCGACGACGCGGCCCGCTGGAAACGTCGTCCCGCGGATGACCTTGGCGACGTGCTCCGCGATCGCCTCCTCGTTGCCGACGCCGTTCTGGACCGAGGCCACGGAGGCATTCTCCAACGCGTCCGCGGCCGCCCCGACGGCCGCGCCGGTGTGCATGGCCTTGGTCGCCACGATCCCGAAGTCACAGGCCGCCAGCTCGCCGGGGTCGGAAGTGGCGCGGACGGTGCCGACGACATCGCCCGCGCCGGACAAGCGCAGCCCGCGCCCGTTGATGGCCGCCACGTGCTCGGCGTCGAGGTCGTAGGCCCAGACCTCGACGTCCTCGAGCTGCGCGAGGTTGGCCGCGAACAGCGAGCCGACGGCGCCGCAGCCGACGACGCAGACCTTCACGAGTACGAGGCCTCCCGCCCCTTGACGAGCGCGTAGAGCGCGGCCTGCAGGGGAGCCTCGACCCCGACCCGCTCAGCCTCCCGGACGAGCGCGCCGTTGATCAGGTCGACCTCGGTCGGCCGCCGCGCGTCGACGTCCTCGAGCATCGACGGGTAGTGGGCGCTGCCCCGCTGTGTCGCGAGCACGTTCATCTCCCAGGGATCGTCGTGTAGCTCGATGCCCGCCGCGGCGGCAACGCGCTTGCCCTCGGCGATCAGCTCGAAGACGACGTCGCCGAGGCTCTCACGCCGCGCGAAGTGGGCGTCGTGGGGGAGGCCGGTCAGCGCGGCGACGCCGTTGACGGTCGCGTTGAAGATCAGCTTCGACCACTGGGCCGGGCGCAGGTCGGGCAGCGCTTGCGCCTCGAGCCCCGACTCGACGAGTAGCCGAGCGATCTCCTCGACCGTAGCGACCTCCGTGTCGCCGTACGGCCCCAGCCACGTCTCCGTGTCGAGGATGTACTCAACGTGGGTGTCCGAGTGCTTCGTGCCGCTCATGAACGTGACGGCCGAGACGAGCGGCCAGTCGCCGTGGCGGCGGACGATCTCCTCGGCGCCGAGCCCATTCTGCGTGGTCATCACCGTCGCGCCCGGGAAGTTGCCCGCCAGCGAGGCCGCCACCTGCTCGAGCCCGGTCGCCTTCGTGCAGACGACGACGAGATCGGGCTCGCCCAGAGCACCGGGGTCGGTCGCCGCGACCACCGGTGCCACGAACTCGTGCCGCCCCGAGACGCGCAAGCCCTGCCCGGCGAGCGCGAGCGCATGCTCCTCGCGCCGCACCAGACACGAGACCTCGGCTACCCGCGCGAGGTGGCCGGCGAAGAGGCTGCCGATCACGCCGGCGCCGACGACGCAGACGCGCTCGTACATGCGGCGAGCCTACGCTACGACGTGTCCTTCAGCGAGTCGGCGCGCGCTCTCGCACGCTCGGCCCGCTCCCGCGCGCGCTTCGCCTTGACGCGCAGCGCCTTGGCGTTCCGCTCCGCCTCGCGCAGTGCCCGCTCCGCGTCGGTCACGCGCTGCTCCTCGCGCACGAGCTCGCGCTCGATCTCGTCGGCCTCCGCCGCCGCCTCGGCGGCCTTCTGCTCCGCGGCTCGCTGCCGGCGCCGCTCGGCCGCCCGGTCGGGAGCGCTGCGCTTGGCCTTGGCGCCGCGCCTCGGGGCCGGCCGCGCGCTCTCGAGCAGCGCCGAGAAGAGCTCGAAGCCGCCGGGCTCGAGCTCCTGCGTCACGCGCCCCTCGGCGAGCAGCGTCCGTCCTTGCTCGTCGACGGCGGCCGAGCGGAGCATCGAGCTGACGCTCTCGAGCATCGAGTCGGACGGCTTGTGCCCCGCCGCTTCGAGGACTTCGCGCGCGCCGCGCAAGAGCCGGCGGATGACCTCGCTCTCCTCCTGTCGGGCCGCCGCGAAGTCCGACGCGTCGGCCCCGCCCTCCTGGAGCCGCTCGCCCGCCTTCAGCAGCCGGCGGACGTCGAGCTCCCGCTCGCGGGCGAGCTGGTTGACCGCCCAGGCCGCGAGTGTCGGCTTGCGCAGCTTGCGGACCGCGTCGGCCTCGTCCCGCTTCCCGTCGGCCTTCAGCTCGCGGGCGCGGGTGTCACGCGCCTTGACGAACTCCTCCGGCGGCAGCGCGTAAAGCTCAGACGTGGCCTGCTCGACGGCGTCAGGCCGCTTTGCGCGCTTGGCGCCTGCGCTTGGTCGATCTCCTCGTCGAGCGGCCACGGCTTCCCTTCGAAGTCTCCAGCGAGGCGCGCAGCGCCTCCATCAGATCCGGGACCTCTGCCTCCTCCCGCTCGGGCGCGACCTCGACCTCCTTGCCGCGCTGTTTCGCCCTGACGATCTTCTTCAAGGCGTCCGTGTAGGTGTCCTTGTACTTCTCCGGTCGGAACCTACCCGAGAAGCGGTCGATGAGTTGCTCGGCCATCTCGAGCTCCTGTTTCGAGACCGAGACCCGGCTCGGCTTGATGCCCTTGGCAGACCGAATCTCGTCGGCGAAGAACAGCCTCTCGAGCGTCAGCACGCCTTCCCGGATGCGGACGCAGCCGAGGTGCTCCCGGTCGCGCATGACGTACGTGCCGACGCCGACGAGGCCAGAGCTCTCCATCGCCTTGGCCAGCAGCGCGTAGACCTTCTCGCCGCCGTCGCTCGGCCCCAGGTAGTACGTCTTCTCGAAGTAGATCGGGTCGATCTCCTCGTACGGGACGAACTCCGTGAGCTCGATCGTGCGGTAGCCCTCGACCTTCGCGGCCGCGAGGTCCTTCTCGTCGACGTAGACGTACTTGCCCTTCGAGATCTCGAATGCCTTGCCGATCTCGTCGTCCGAGACCGGCTTGTCCTCCTTCTTGCAGTACTTCTCGTAGCCGATCGGGCTGTCGTCCTTCGCGTGCAGGTAGTGGAAGTGGAGCTTGTGCTCCTGGATCGCGCTGAACATGCGCACGGGCACGTTGACGAGGCCGAAGCTGATCGTGCCCGTCCAGATCGCGCGAGGCATCGGGCGGCGTATACCCGCGGCACCGTCTCGCTACACGCTCGCAGGGAAGCTCTCGGGCTCCCGGCACGTCATGTGAGCATGAGCACGATCAAGGAGGGCGAGCCGTGAGCGCCAGCAATGTCGATACCCGTTTCGACATCGATCGCCAGCTCGGCGAGAACATCAACAACGTCGGCGGAAACCAGACGTTCAATATCGGCGGCGGGGGCCGGTCCGTGGTCGTCGGCAAGGTGCTGGGTGTGCTCGGGCTGGTGCTGTCCCTCGGCGGCATCGCGCTGCTCGTCTCCGTCGCGGTCGCGACCACGCAGAACGTTCTCGACGCCGTCGAGAACGGCGGCGCCGAGGCTCCGTACACGCAGTACCTGGCTTCGGCCTGGCCGCCGGCGGTGGCGTTGCTCGTGGCCGGCATCGTCGTCAAGCGCCTGGGGCGCGTGATCGGGCCATGACGACGTTCAACGTCGGCAGCCAGAACGCCGGGTCGATCCAGAACGTCGGCGGCGACATGGCCGTGCACGGCGGCGTGCACGGCTCGGCGAGCGTGCAGGTAATCGAGCTCCGCGGGCGGCTCGCACAGCTCAGCGAGGAGCTGTACAGGCTGCCGCTGCCGCCCGAGAGCCACGCCGCTGCCCGGGACGCCCTGGCCGAGGCCGAGAGCGAGGCGGCTGGGCCCGCACCGAGCTCGGACCGGATCGGGCGGAGCCTGAAGCGCGTGACCGAGGTACTCGAGGAGGCCGGCGCGCTGGCGAGCGCAGGCACGGGTCTCGCACGTGCGCTCGGGCGCGCGGTCGCGCTCGTCGGGCTGGTCTAGTACTCGAACGCCGCCGTGCCGGCCACGGTCGCGCTGTAGATGATGCAGCGGCCGAAGATTCGGGCACGGTGGTGGGTCAGCACAGCCGAGAACGCTCCCGTCCCGCCGAAGGTGTCGCTCGTCACGACGTGTTCGAGCGCGCCTGCGACCCGGAAGCGCTGGTTCGTGCAGTTCGCGCCGGGGTCGAGCGTCGTGATCGTGCCGCCGTGGTACACGTACGAGCCCTGCACGAAGTCGAGCCGGCCGTTCGGGCCTCTCGTTGCCATCTCGAACGAGCCGCCGTTGATGTAGGTCGGCTCAGAGCCGAGCGGGTCGTGGACGACGCGCGTGTTCCAGGCCGCCGAGTCGCCAGCGTTGCCGGTGCCGACGCCCGCGAAGACGCCGACCGTTTGCGTGAAGGCGTACTCGAAGCCCCTGACGGCGAACGTCGTCGACCCTGGGGCCGCGGTCGCCGAGGCCGGCATCGAGAGAGTGGCCGCAGTCACTCCGACGAGGATCAGAATCCGAAGTGAACGTCCCATGGGCACTCCTTTCCCGTGGGGCGCGGAAACTATGCCTAGCTTTCGTCTACAAGGCGCAGAACGCGTACGCCGTGAGCGTCCAGCTCGCCCCGGTCGCGTTCACCTCGCGCGCCAGCGTCGTCCACTGCGTCATGCTGCTCGGGTAGGCCTCGCTGACGGCGACCTCGACGGCTCCGCCGCCTGTCGCCCGGGCGCCCCCGCCGATGATCCGCTTCCCGGCCGGGCAGTTGACGACCGCCGACTTCGGGCTCGAGGAATCGAGAGCCGTTGCCGCGCTGAGCACCTCGAGGCCGGCAACGCCGGCCGGCGCGGTGGGTGGAAGCACCGAAGCGGGAAACTTCCTGGCGCTGTTGAGCGCGAGCAGGCGCCCCGCACGCGGCGTGCGGGAGGCGTGCAGCCCGTCGACCTTGTCGGCGTTGCGGGCGAACCTCGCGATCGGAATCGCGTCTCCGGCCGCCTCGCCGAGCGGCGTGAAGCTCGCGACCGTGACCAGGAGGGCGACGACGGAGAGGGCAAGGGGCAGACGGGCCTTCATCTGGTTCTCCTTTGGGTAGACGCAGGGCTGCTGCGGCGTGTTTACACGAACGAGACATTCTGCGTCCGGACAGTCGTAAGCGGGCTCTCCCCCGAAAGCCCGCTCACGACGGTTGACTCGCGGCTACGTTGCGGCGAGCCGTTCTCTGCGGGTATGCCGTCCGGCGAGGAGCACGCCGGTACCCAGCAGAATCAGGAGCCCGATCGCAAAGGCCGCGCCGATTCCGGCGTCGCCCCAGCTGAAGCTCGATGAGTCGTCGGCGACGACACTGCTCACCGGCTCTGAAGGCGGTGGCCCTGCGTTGACGTTGACGGGCGCGTAGCCCCTGGGCTCACTGACGGGTGAAGCTGCGTGGAGATCGTCCGCGTAGCGCCGGGGCTGGGTCGAGACCGGCCCGGTCGGCGCTGCGACTCGGAGATCGTCCGCGTACTGCCTGCTCTGCATGACCTGGTATGTGTCGGGATTCATCGGAACCGCCTGTGCCGCCGGCGCCGCCAGGGCAGCGACCGCGAGGGCGAGCCCGAGCCGCTTGACGAGTCTGCGGGAGCCCTTGACCTTCATCACTTCCTCCTTCGCCGTTGCCATGACGTCACGGTAGGAGTCCGGGCGCGCCGTGTCGTTCACGCAGATCACACTCGAAGTGTCAAACTCGTCACACAAGTGCAGTGGCAGCTGCTCGCCGAGGTTCCCGATGACGCGCTGCGTGCGCTGCTCGCGATCGCGCGGCGCCGCACGTTCGCGCGCAACGAGATCGTCTTCCACCACGGAGACCCGGCCGACTCCCTGCACCTGATCCGCAAGGGCCGGTTCTCGGTCCGGATCACGACCCCGGTCGGCGACACGGCGACCCTCTCCGTGCGCGGGCCGGGTGACGCGTTCGGCGAGCTGGCGCTGCTCGGCGGCGAGTCCGTGCGCTCGGCGACGGTGGCCGCGCTCGAGCCGGGCGAGACGCATTCGGTCTACCGCGATGACTTCCAGCGGCTGCGGCGCGAGTACCCGGGCGTGAACGACGTCCTCATCGGCATCCTGACCGACCGCCTGCGCCGGCTCTCGGAGCAGGTGATCGAGGCCTACTACGTGGCCGCGGACCGACGCGTGCTGCGGCGCGTCTGCGAGCTCGCGGAGCTCTACGGCGGTAAGGAGGCCGTCGTGCCGCTGACGCAGGAGGAGATCGCCGAGCTCGCGGGGACCTCTCGCGCGACGGTCAACCGCGTGCTCCGCGACGCCGAGCGCCGCGGGGCGGTGGAGCTCCGCCGTGGGAAGACGGCCGTGCTCGACCTCGAAGCGCTCGTCCGGCGCAGCGGCTGACCTTCACGTCTCGCTGAGCCCGATCCGTGCGTGGAGCCGGCGCAAGGGCCTCGGCGCCCACCAGTTCCACCGTCCGAGCAGCTGCATCAGCGACGGCACCAGCAGCGCACGGATGATCGTCGCGTCGAGCAGGACGGCGAGGGCCGTGCCGAGGCCGAGCACCTTGATGAAGACGAAGCTCGAGCTGACGAAGGCCCCGATCGCGATGCTGAAGAGCAGTGCCGCGGCCGTGACGATCCGCCCCGTGCGCTCGAGGCCGAGCGCGACCGCCTCGGAGTCCGTCGCACCGGCCTCACGCGCCTCCTTGATCCGGGAGAGGAGGAAGACCCCGTAGTCGGTCGAGAGGCCGAAGACGACGGCGAAGAGCAGGAGCGGCTGCGTCGACTCCAGCCCGCCCTGGCTCGTGTAGCCGAGGAGGCCCTCGAAGCGGCCGTCCTGGAAGATCAAGACGAGGATCCCGAATACCGCACTGACCCCTAGCACGTTCATCAGCACCTGCATGAAGGGCAGGATGAGCGAGCCGGTCATCACGAACAGGACCACGATCGTCACCGCGGCGACGAGCCCGAGGACGAACGGGAGGTGCGCGGCGAGGCTGTCCTGGAGATCGAGGTACTCCGCGGTCGCACCGGTGACGAGCGCTCCGCCCTCGAGGTCGCGCAGGTCGTGGACGAGCTCCTGGCTCTGGTCGTCCAGCGGCGGCGCCTTGGAGATCACGTCGACGGCGTACATCCCGCCGCCCAGCTGGCGCGGCGGCCGCACCGCGGCGGCGCCGGGCAGCTCCGCGGCCGCGCGTGCGATTCGCGTCGCCGTGCCCGCGTCGCCCCTGATCGCCAGCGTAGCCGGCGTGTCGCGGTAGGGCGGGAACTCCGCCCGCAGCGTGTCGTCGACCTGGCGCGCGCTGGCCGACGTGGGGAGGTCCTGGGCGTCGACGGTCGTGAACTGGATGCCCAGGAAGGGAATGCCGAGCGCGATCAGCATGGCCGCGGTCACGGCGGCGGTGCGGCCCGGGAAGCGCTGGACGAACCTCGCGAGCCCGTACCAGAATCCGCTCTGAGCGGCAGTCGCCTCACGCTCGGCCCGCCGCGCGAGGAACGCGGGCGCCAGCGAGTTGACGCGGTGACCGAGGAGGGTCAGCACGGCTGGGAGCACGACCAGCGCGATCGCGGCCGCGATCAGGGCGACGAAGAAGCCTCCGATCCCCATCGAGTAGAGGAAGCGCTGCGGGAAGACGAGCAGCGAAGCGAGCGCGCCGGCGACCGTCAGCGAGCTGTAGAGCACCGTGCGGCCGGCGGTCGCCAGCGTGCGCCGCATCGCCGCGAGCCCGGGGCCGGTGCGGGCGATCTCCTCCCGGTAGCGCGAGATGATGAAGAGGCTGTAGTCGATCGCGAGGCCGAGCCCGAGCCCGGTGACGAGGTTGAGCGCGAAGATCGAGACCGAGGTCACCTCGCTCGCGACACGCAGCGTCAGCAGCGTGCCCACGATCGCCAGGACGCCGACCAGCAGCGGCAACAGCGCCGCCACGAGGCTGCGGAAGAAGAGGAGCGAGAGTAGGAAGAGGAACGGGAACGCAAAGAGCTCGGCGAGGCGCAGATCCCGTTCGACCTGCTCGTTGATCTCGGTCTCGGCGACCGCGAGCCCACCGAGGGTGACGCCCGGCTCGTCGGCGAGGGAGCCCTCGATCCGCTCCGCGGCATCGTGGCGGGCCTGGTCGTCCGTCGGCTTCAGCCCGACCGCGAGGTACGTCGACCTGCCGTCGCGGGAGATGAAGTCGCGCGACCCGGTGTCGAGGAAGCCGGAGAGCGAGGCGACATCCGGATCTCGCTCGAGTCGGCGGCTTATGGCCGCGACCCGCTCGCGGCCCGCGGGCGAGCCCACGTCGACGCCCTCGATGAGGACGATGACGCCCGTCTCGCGGAAGCCCGCCTGCTCGAGGCGCTGATTGGCGATCACGCTCTCCGTGTTGGGATCGTCGGCGCCGTAGGGGTCGAGCTGGTCCGCGACGCGGGCACCGAAGGCGCCGGCGGCGACGAAGACGACTGCGGCGGCGATCAAGACTTGCCGCGAGCGTCCATCGACCAGACGTGCCAGGCGCTCCAACTCTTCCCCTCCCGGAGAGTTTCTCAAAGAAAGTATCCTTGTGATACCAAACGCGCTAGGCTCTTGTCAAGCAATGAAGGCGACGTACGGCCACTTCTGCCTCGGCGCGCGCACCCTCGAGCGCGTCGGCGACCGCTGGTCGCTGCTGATCGTCCGCGACCTGCTCGACGGTCCGCGGCGCTTCAGCGACCTGCGGCGCCTGTTGACGAACGTGACGCCGAAGTGGCTGACGATCCGCCTGCGTCAGCTCGAGGCCGACGGCATCGTCACCCGCGACCACCAGCCAGGCCGGCGCGAGGTCTGGTACGAGCTGACCGAGAAGGGCCTCGACCTGGCGCCGGTGCTCGAGGCCCTCGTCGCGTGGGGGCTGAAGTACGAGCGGCACGCCCTGGCGCCCGACGAGGCCGCGCACGCCGAGCACCTTATGTCCGGGATCGTCGTGGCGCTCAACGCCCGTACCAGCACGCTGCAGCGGAAGCGCACCTGGCGGTTCGAGTTCGCCGAGCCGGAGCAATCGTTCGACCTGACCTTCGACGGCTCGCGCTGGTCGGTTGACGGCACCGGTCGCGCACCGGACGTCGTGGTGAGCACGACTCCCCGGGACCTGGCCGAGCTCGTGACGACGCCACGTGCGAAGCGGAGGCTCCCCTCGCGCGAGATCCGCGTCGAGGGCGACGCCGACCGGGTCGCGGAGCTGGTCGAGACCCTGAGCGAGCCTACGGCTGCACGTTCTGGTTGAGCCGGAAGACGTTCTCCGGGTCCCAGGCGCGCTTGACGGCGACGAGCCGCTCGTACTTCGTGTTGCCGTACACGTCCTCCGCTTCCCCCGCCTCCATGACGTCGTTCACGTAGCGGCCCTCGGTCGCGTACGGCGTGACGGCCGCCATGGCCGTCCGGCCCCAGTCGCGACTCTGAGCGTCCAGAGCAGGGTCGTCCCAGAAGGTCTCGGCGGCGATCCAAAAGGCGGCCTCGCGGCCCGTGAACGCGGTCGCCTCCTCCGGCACCTCGGCGATCGCGCGGCCGGTCGCCCAGAGCGAGATCCCGGCCTCGGCGCCCTCGGGGCCGCGGGCCGCATGCTCGACGAGCAGGTCGACGAGCTCGTCCTCGAAGGCGGGCAGGAACGCGCTCTTCATGTAGAAGCGGTGGCCCCAGTCCATCGCCTCGTCGTTCATCTGCTGGACCTCGAGGTACGGCTTGGCTGCGATCGAGTCGACGACCGGCGGTCCGAACGCGCGTAGCTCGGCCAGGTCGCGCTCGGCCGCCTCGGGCGACCCCGAATGCAGGACCGAGATCATCACGATCGGCTTGCCGGCCAGCTCCGGCGGAAAGTTCTCGGTGGGCAGTGCGAGCCCGACTGCGAAGCCGAGGAAGAGCTCGTCGGGGCCGGTCTCGGCGAGCTCGCGGTAGAGCGCGGCCAACTCGACCGCGTTCTCGACCGGGTGGATGACCGCGCCCGCGGTGATCACGGGGTCGAGCGGATGGAGCTGGAACTCGAAGGAGGTCACGATCCCGAAGTTCGCACCCGCCCCGCGGAGACCCCAGAACAGGTCGGGGTTCTCGTCCTCGCTCGCGCGCACGTGCCGGCCGTCCGCGGTCACGACATCCGCGGAGAGCATGTTGTCGATCGTGAGCCCGTGCTTCCGCATCAGGCGGCCCATCCCGCCGCCGAGCGTCAGGCCGGCGACGCCGGTGTGGGAGACGACGCCGACCGGGCAGGCGAGCCCGTGCGCCTGGGCTTCGGTGTCGAGCTCGGAGAGCAGGGCGCCGCCGCCCGTCTTGGCTCGCCGCCGCTCCGGGTCGACGGTCACGCCGCGCATCCGCGAGAGGTCGATGACGATCCCGTCGTCGCAGGTCGACTGGCCGGAGATGCTGTGCCCGCCGCAGCGGACGGCGACGATCAGGTCCTGCTCGCGGGCGAAGCGGACGGCCGCGATCACGTCGTCGGTACCGGTGGGGCGGACGACGAGCGCCGGCCGGCGGTCGATCATCCCGTTCCAGACCACTCGCGCCGAGTCGTACTCGGGGTCGCCGGGCAGGACGACCTCGCCGG
>JBKPFP010000073.1:0-4189 GCA_046744435.1 Actinomycetota bacterium
CTCCGCTCCGCGGGCGAGCTTCGGCCGCCCCTCGCCGAGGTAGATCGTGAGCCGGTGTGCCGCCTCTTCTCCGAGCGGAACGACGCGCTCCTTGCCGCCCTTGCCCCGGACGTGCACCGCCTCCTGGTCGAAGTCGACGTCCGCAAGGTCGAGGTCGATCGCCTCGCGGCTGCGGAGGCCGGCCGAGTAGACGAGCTCGACGAGGGCCCGGTTGCGGAGCGCGAGGGGCTCGTCGCCGTCGAAGGCCTCGAGGAGCCCATCGAGCTCGTCGGCCTTCGGGGCCTGCGGCAGGCGGCGGCGGCCGCGAGGAGCCAGCGACCCGTCGGGTAGTCGCGAGGGGCCGAGCGCGAACCGGAGCAGCGCCCGCACGGCGGCGAGCTTGCGCGCGATCGTCGCCGGCGCGAGCTTGCGCGGCTCCCGGCCGCGGCGGGCGACGCCGAGCTCGGCCGCGTAGGCGCTCAACGTCTCCGCGTCGACCTGCTCCAGCCGGCTGCCCCGCGCGTGTAGCCAGGACACGAACTCCGACACGTCATGTCTGTAGGCGTGGCGCGTCGCCTCCGACAGGGCGGGGGAGTCGAGGAAACGCTCGACGATCGCGCGGTCCGGCACAGGAGCCTTTTCGCCCTTTGACCGCGATCGCCTGCGCCTGACCGGAGGCCTGATCGCCAATGGCAACGTCCAGGTGCGCCGGGAGGAGCTAGTGAACCGAGTCGAGGATCTCTTCGGAGAGGCTCGGGAACTTCGACAGGAACTCGGCGCGGGCGTTCTTCAGCCGTTGGATGCCCGTGTCGCATTCCTCCTTGCGGCCGGTCGCCTCGTACAGGCGCTGCGGCTGGAGGATGTCGAGGTCCTCGGCGTCGATCCCGGGCACCGAGCTCGCGACCATGTAGCCGAAGTCCGAGTCGCGCGCCCACTCGATCGTGCCCTCGGCGATGCCTTTGACGATCGCCGACGAGTGCTTGATCTTGACCTTCTTCGAGCCGGCCACGTCCTCCGAGCCGCCGACCCGGCCGGTGTTCATCAGGTAGACCTCGAGCGGGTGCTCCTCGAGCAGCTCGAGGAAGCGGTTGCCCTGGAGGTCGTGGGGCAGCGGGAAGAACGGATTCGTCCCGGGCACGCGCAGGAACTTGCCGGCCTCGTCCGCGCCGCCCGCGCTCGTGCCCTGCGTCTCGCCGAGCATGAAGAACGCCGCCGCCTGCGGCCCTTCGAGCTTGGCGACCGCCGGGATGATGTTCTCGTTCTTATTGAGGATGAGGAGGAAGTGCGCCTCCTCGATCTCGTCGTCGACGGCTGACTCGATCACGCCGAAGGGGAAGGTCGCGCGCCCGTTCGGCGTGTAGCTCGTGTCGTAGAAGTCGACGTCGTCACCGTGCTGGGAGACGTTCTCGAGGTACGAGTCCGGCTGCGTGACCGCGCCGTAAATCGTCGGCTCGTCCTCCGGGTTGAGCCCGAAGGTCTTGGCGAAGCAGCCGTTCTCGGTCGCCATGATCCGGCCGTCGGGCATCCAGGCGACGAAGTCGTCCTGCACCGGGAGCGAGCCGTTCTGGCGCGTGAAGGTCGTGGTCGTCTTGCCCGTGCCGGAGAGGCCGACGATCAGGCCCACCCGGCGCCCGCGGCGCGTCGGGATGATCTTGCAGCCGGCGTGGAGCGGCAGGCCGCCGCGGTCGTAGACGAGCTTGTTCCACATGCGCAGGCCGCCCTTCTTCGACTCGCCGAAGTAGTCCGAGTTGAAGACGCGGGTCACGCCCTGCTCGAGGTCGACCGCGATCAGGCGGTCGTCCGGGTACCCCTCGGCCCTCAGGTTCGGCGTGTAGACGACCGTCAGCTCGGGCTCGTCTGCGTCCGTGTCGGGATCGAAGTAGAGCTGTTGCTGCATGGCGGCGATGTTCGCGTTCGCGGCCTCGATGAAGAGCCTCGCCGGCGTGCGGAACTCCGGATCGTTGCCGATGAAGCCGTCGATCTGCACCATCTCCTGCCCGGCGATGTAGGCGTCCTGCACCTCCGCCCAGCGCAGGCCCTCCTCGCGCGTGATCGACTGGTTCTGCCCGTCGGGCTCGTCGGTGACGAGGAACGTGGAGCGCTTCGAGCGGGAGACGACCTCGGTCTGCACGTTGAGGTTGCCGTAGGCGGTCGGCCGCGCGTTCGGCATCCTTCCCGCGAGCTCGTTGACCTCCTCCGGGCTCGGGTTTTCGATCACGTTCCCCGCCTTCGGCAGGCGGAACAGCATCTTCGCCAAGGCCACTCCTTCCTCGAGGACGGGAAATCTTACCCGCACGCCCGCGGTTTTCCTGCCGGGCAGGCACCGTTGAGATCCCTGGGTCGAGGGATGCCACCCTCGCCGCACGCGGCCATCCTGAGAGGAGGCCGCCGGCGCGACAGCGCGGCGACGGCGGGGTCAACCTCACGAGGGGAGAGGTGGAACATGGAGCACAACTGCGGCGACCGACGCCTGCTCGGAAAGATGCTCGTCGAGCTGGGCGCGGTCAAGGAAGGCGACGTCGAGGTCGCGCTCAGGGCCCAGCTCGCGACGGGTGAGCAGCTCGGGGAGATCCTCGTCCATCGCGGCCTCGTCTGCCGTCCGGAGCTCGTCCGGGCGCTGGCGTATCAGTCCGGCGTCGAGCTCGAAGAGCAGCGCGGTTTCGGCACGGGCCTGCGGGCCGAGATCGAGCGCCGGCACGGCTGGCGCGACTTCCGAGTCAGCCCGGCCTAGCGGCCGGTACGAGAGGTGAGCCGATCCGCTGCCCGGATCGGCTCCCCGAGGCGTTTGCCCGGCTTGTAACGAGGCAGCGGCGGCTCCGCTTCCGATAGCTTCGGGACTACATCCGTGAACGTGATACCTCCTCGCATGGCCTCTCCATCATCCTTGGACGCGTAGCGTGGACGCAACGCACGACGTGCTCGTCGTAGGCGCCGGCTGCGCGGGCATGCGCGCAGCGATCGAGGCGCACGACCAGGGTGCCGACGTCGCGCTGATCTCGAAGATCCACCCGGTCCGCAGCCATTCGGGCGCGGCGGAGGGTGGGATCAACGCTGCCCTCGGGAACGCCTCCGACGACAACCCCGAGAAGCACGCCTATGACACCGTCAAGGGCTCGGATTACCTCGGCGACCAGGACGCGATCCAGGTCCTCTGCGACGAGGCGCCCGATGACGTCTACCAGCTCGAGCACTGGGGCGCGATCTTCTCCCGCACCGAGGACGGCCGCATCGCGCAACGCCCGTTCGGCGCCGCCGGCGAGCCGCGTACGGCCTACGCGGCCGACATTACCGGCCACGTGCTCATCCACGTCCTCTACGAGCAGCTCATGAAGCGCGACCTGCAGGTCTACGAGGAGTTCTTCGCCTGGAAGCTCGTCGTCGACGACGACCGCTGCCAGGGCGTGATCGCCTGGGACCTGATCAACGGCGGCCTGAAGACGATCGGCGCGAAGACGGTCATCCTCGCGACCGGCGGCGCGGGCCGCCTCTACACGGGGACGACGAACGCCTACGCATGCACCGGGGACGGAATGACCATGGCCCTCCGCGTGGGTGTGCCGCTGAAGGACATGGAGATGATGCAATTCCACCCGACGACGCTCGCCCCGACCGGCGTCCTCATCACGGAGGGCACCCGCGGCGAGGGCGCGTACCTCCTCAACTCCGAGGGCGAGCGCTTCCTCGAGCGGTACGCGCCGAACGCGATGGAGCTGGCCAGCCGCGACGTCATCTCGCGGGCCGAGCAGACCGAGATCGACGAGGGGCGCGGCGTCGACGGCAACGTCCTGCTCGACATGCGCCACATCGGCGCCGAGCGGATCCTCGAGCGCCTGCACGGAACGCGCGAGCTCGCGATGACCTTCGCCGGAGTCGACCCGATCCACGAGCCGATTCCAGTTCGCCCCGGCGCCCACTACCACATGGGAGGCGTGGACACCGACCTCGAGGGGAAAACAGAGCTCGATGGGCTCTATGCGGCCGGCGAATGCGCCTGCGTCTCCGTGCACGGCGCCAACCGCCTCGGCGGGAACGCGCTGATGGAGACGATCACGTACGGCAAGCGCTCCGGAGCGGCGGCGGCCGACTGGGCGCTCACGCACACGACCGTCGCCGTGCCTCCGTCGGTCGAGGCCGACGCGCAGCGCGAGCTGAAGGCTTTGCTCGACCGGCGTGAAGGCGAGCGACCGTGGGCGATCCGCGACCACCTGGC
>JBKPFP010000378.1:0-5952 GCA_046744435.1 Actinomycetota bacterium
GCGCCGAGGCGATCCTGATGGCGAAGCACGCCGTCGCAGGTGTCTACGACGGTGACCCACACGACGACCCCAGCGCCGAGTTCCTGCCCGAGCTGACGCACCTCGAGGCGATCGAGCGCGGCCTGAAGGTCATGGACACCACGGCGCTCTCGCTCTGCATGGACAACCGGCTGCCGATCCACGTATTCGGTCTCGAGCACGGGAACATCAAGCGCGTGATTTTCGGCGAGCGGGTCGGCACAATCATCGCGACCCCGAGCGAGGAGAGCGCGTGATCGACGATCTCATCTCAGATGCGAGCCGCCGAATGGACAAGTCCGTCGAGTCGACGCACGTCGAGTTCAACACCGTGCGCACCGGACGCGCGTCCGCGGCGCTGCTCGACCGGATCTCGGTCGACTACTACGGGCAGCCGACGCCGCTCAAGCAGCTGGCGACGATCAACGTCCCCGAGCCGCGGCTGCTGACGATCCAGCCGTTCGATCCGAGTTCGATGAAGGGGATCGAGCGGGCGATTCAGGAGTCGGAGCTCGGATTGACGCCGTCCAACGACGGCAAGGTGATCCGGCTGCCGATCCCGCAGCTGACCGAGGAGCGGCGGAAGGAGCTCGTCAAGGTCGTGCGGCAGATCGCGGAGGACGGGCGCGTCGCCGTGCGCAACGTCCGACGCGACGCCGATCGCCAGCTGAAGGAGCTGAAGACGAAGGGCGACGTGGGGGAGGACGAGGAGCGGCGGGCCGAGGAGCGCGTCCAGAAGCTGACGAACGAGCACATCGGCAAGATCGACGAGCTGCTCAAGCGCAAGGAAGCCGAGATCACAGAAGTCTGAGTCGCTGAGCCTGCGAAGCCGGATCCGTGACCTGTTCGGGCGCGGCGTGCCGCCCGCGGTCGAGCCGTCCAAGGTCCCGCGGTCGGTGGCGATCATCCCGGACGGGAACGGGCGGTGGGCCACGCGGCGCGGCCTGCCGGTGGAGGCAGGTCACGAAGAAGGCACGCGCGCCCTGCGCCGCACCGTGGAGGCCGCGCTCGAGCTCGGTATCGAGTCACTGACGTTCTACGCGTTCTCGACGGAGAACTGGCTTCGCTCTCCGGCCGAGGTCGACTCGCTGATGCAGATCTTTCGCGAGACGATCGACCGCGAGTTACCCGACCTCGCCAAGCAGGGCGTTCGCACGCGATTCATCGGGCGGCGTGACCGGGCCTCGGAGGAGCTCCAGGAGCGGATGGCGAACCTCGAGCTGGAGACCGCCGACCGCGAACGCCTCGAGCTCTGGATCGCCTTCGACTACGGCGGGCGGGCGGAGCTCGCCGACGCCGCGCGGCGCCTCGTCACCGCGCGCATCGCGCCGGAGGAGATCGACGAGGACGTGCTCGCCGTCTACCTGTATGCGCCCGACATGCCGGATCCCGACCTCTTGATCCGCACCTCGGGCGAGCTGCGCATCTCGAACTTCCTGCTCTGGCAGCTCGCCTATTCCGAGCTCGTGTTCGTCGAGACGCTCTGGCCGGACTTCGGCGAGAAGGACTTGCGGCAGGCAGTGGCGGAGTACGCGGGCCGGCTACGGCGGTTCGGCGGTCGAGGTTGACGGCGAGCGCGTCGACCGGTCACTTCAGACGGACGCACGGGCAGAGCCCGCGCGTCCTGAGAGCGGCGCCGCCAGCGGTCTCAGCGCGGTCGGAATCGACTCCCGGCGTGTCGACCGGTCATTTCAGGCGGACGCACGGGCAGAGCCCGCGCGTCCTGAGGGCGGCGCCGCAAGCGGTCTCAGCGCGGTCGGAATTGACTCCCGGCGTGTCGACCGGTCATTTCAGACGGACGCACGGGCAGAGCCCATGCGTCCTGAGGACGGCGCCGCAAGCGGCGCCTAGAGGCGGTCGATGAGCGCCTTCTGGTCTCGCATCCTCGTCGCGGCGGTCGGGCTACCGGTCGTGCTCGGCCTGGTCTGGCTCGGCGGCTGGTGGATGTTCGCGCTCTTGGCAGTCGCGGCCGTGCTCGCGCTGCACGAGCTCTTCTGGCTGACGCGCACGCTGCGGCCGGTCGTGATCGCCGGCTATGTCGGCGCACTGACCGCGCTCCTCGGCGCCCTGCTCGGCGGCCTCGACTGGACGCTCGCGGGCTTCTTCGCGACGCTCGGAGTGGCGTTCATCTTCAAGGGCGTCGGCGGCACGAGGGGGACGACGACGGTGTCGGTCTCGGTGACCGTGCTCGGGGCCGCCTGGGTGGGGCTGGGCCTCGCGCACGCGCTGCTTTTGCGGGAGATTCCGGACCACGGGCGACTCGCCGCGATCACCGTGCTGCTGACCGTCTGGGCGTCGGAGACGGCGGCCTACTTCGGCGGGCTGCTGTTCGGGCGGCACAAGCTCGCGCCGTCGATCTCGCCGGGCAAGACGTGGGAGGGCTTCGTGGCCGGGAGCGCGGCGGCGATCTTCACGGCGTGGATCGCGCTCTACAAGACAGGGTTCGTCGACGGCTGGCGCTCACTCGTCCTGGGCGCGGTGATCGCGGTCGTCTCGCCGCTCGGCGACCTCTTCGAGTCGGCGCTGAAGCGGGACATGGACGTGAAGGACACCGGCCGCATGCTGGCCGGCCATGGTGGCGTGCTCGACCGGATCGACGCGCTCCTCTTCTCGACGGTGGCGGCGTACTACGTCATCGCCGCGTTCGGCCAGGCCTCGTAGCGGATCGAGGAATTGACCTCGAGGCCGGCCCGGGGCCGGCCGCGGGCCACCCACCGATTCGATCGTATCGAGGCAAAACGCACCGATGGGTGCCGACTTCGTGCCCAAACTGGCGAAGCGAGCGCGCCCGTACACTTTGGCGATGAAGCGCATCGCCGTTCTCGGCGCGACCGGCTCCATCGGTCGCCAGGCGCTCGAGATCATCGATGCGCATCCCGATCTCGAAGTCTGCGCGCTCGCGTCCGGCTCGAGCGACCTCGATGCGCTCGCCGCCGAGCGCAACGTCGAGCACGTCCAGGCCGGCGGCGACCTCACCGCCCTCCTCGACCGGGCCGAGCCCGACCTCGTCCTCAACGCCGTCGTCGGCTTCGCGGGGCTCCCGGCGACCCTGTGGGCGCTCGAGCGAGGCCTCCCGCTGGCGCTAGCGAACAAAGAGAGCCTCGTCGCGGCCGGCGCGCTCGCCCTCGCCGCGCAGGAGCGGGGCGGCGGGCTCCTGCTTCCGGTCGACAGCGAGCACTCCGCAGCGTTCCAGTGCCTCGAGGGCCGCCCCCTCGAGTCGCTGCACTCGCTCGTCCTGACCGCTTCCGGCGGCCCGTTCCGCGGCCGCACCCGCGAGGAGCTGACCGAGGTGACCCGCGCCCACGCGCTGGCGCACCCGACCTGGCGCATGGGCCCGAAGATCACCGTGGACTCGGCGACGCTCGCGAACAAAGGCCTCGAGCTGATCGAGGCGCACTTCCTCTTCGGCCTTCCGTACGAGCGGATCGAGGTCGTCGTCCACCCGACGTCGGTCGTCCACGCGCTCGTCCGCTTCCGCGACGGAGCCGCTCTCGCGCATGCCGGCTACCCGGACATGCGCGTGCCGATCTCGTTCGCGCTCACGTACCCGGAGCGCGCGGCCACGCCGGTCGAGCCCCTCGATCTCGCCGCCGGGCTCGTGCTCGAGTTCGAGGCCCCGGACGACGAGACGTTTCCGATGCTCGCCCTCGGCCGTCGCGCCGGCGAGGCGGGAGGGGCCTACCCCTGCGCGTACAGCGCCGCGAACGAGGTCGCCGTCGCGGAGTTCCTCGCCGGCCGGCTTCCCTTCCTCGGCATTGCGGACGTCGTCGAGGAGACGCTCGGCTCGGTGCCGGGGAAGCCCGCCGCCGACCTCGAATCGCTGCTCGAGGCCGATGCAGACGCCCGGCGGATCGCCGCGCGACAGGCGGAGCGGATCACGGCGTGAACATCTTCGTCGCCATCCTCGGCCTCGGCCTGCTCGTGCTCGTGCACGAGGCGGGCCACTTCTTCACGGCTCGCGCGGTCGGCATGCGCCCGCGGCGCTTCTACGTCGGCTTCCCGCCGCCGCTCGTCAAGGTCGAGCGTGATGGCATCGAGTACGGCCTCGGCTCGATCCCCCTCGGCGGCTACGTGAAGATCCCCGGCATGCACCGTCCGGCGCCGTCGGACGTGGACATGTACTTCGCGCGCGCTCTCTCCGAGGCGCCGCAACTGCTCCGCCCGCTCACGCGGGTCAAGAACCGGCTCGAGGCCGGGGAGATGGAAGAGGCGAGGGCGGCGCTCCGAGAGGCCGAGGCGGCAATCGAGGAGACCGGCCTCTCACCCCCGGCGCTACGGTCAGCCCGACGCGGCCTGAGCGAGCTTGCCGACGGCCTGGGGCCCGACGCATACTGGCGCCAGCGCATCTGGAAGCGGATTGCGGTCATCTTCGCCGGCCCCGGCACGAACCTCGCCTTCGCCGTCATCCTCTTCGCGATCCTGCTGGCGGTCGGCACAGGCGCGTACCGGCTTGGTTTCACACTCGAGGGACGCGGTGACCAGGCCACCCGCGTCGTGGACGAGGTGGCCGAGGGCGACCCGGCGGCCCGGATGGGCTTGAGACCAGGCGATCGGATCGTCGAGGTCGACGGAGAGCCCGTTGCGCCGGACGAGATCGCGGAGCACATTCGAGCCGCAAAGGGCAGGCCGATCACGCTCACCGTCGAGCGCGCCGGCGGGCGCACCGTCCTCGGGCCTGCGCGGCCGCAGAAGGACGAAGGGTTGAGCGCGCCGGCTGCACTGTGGGAATCGATCAAGCTGACCGGCATCATCACCCGAGAGATCGCGCAATCGCTGGCCCGGCTCGTGACCGGGGAAGGTCGCAAGGACATCTCGAGCCCGGTCGGCATCGTCGAAGGCTCCTCGGAAGCCCTCGACCAGGGCGTGCGGCCCTACCTCTGGGTGCTCGGGCTGATCAGCCTCTCGCTCGCGCTGCTCAACCTGCTCCCGCTGCTGCCGCTCGACGGCGGGCACATCGTCTTCTCGATCGTGGAGGGCATCCGCGGACGGTCGATGGGACGCGAGGTCTACGAGCGCGTGTCGGCGGTCGGGATCGCGCTCGTGCTGCTCTTGTTCTTCATCGGTTTGACCAACGACGTCAACCGCCTGGGCGACTGACCGCGCCTACAATCGAGCGCTAGTGGCGAGCAAGCGCTCCATCAGGGTCGGCAACGTCGAGATCGGCGGCGGCGCACCCGTCGTCGTCCAGTCGATGACGCTGACGCCCACGCGCGACGTCCCGGCGACGACGGCGCAGATCGCTGCACTCGCCTCCGCTGGATGCGAGCTCGTGCGCTGCGCGGTACCGAAGATCGAGGACGCCAACGCGTTGAAGAGGATCGTCCGCCTCTCGCCGCTGCCCGTGATCGCCGACATCCACTTCAACGCCAGTCTCGCGCTGCGGGCGATCGACGCCGGCGTGGCGGCCGTGCGCATCAACCCCGGCAACATCGGCGGCCCCGAGAAGGTCGCCCAGGTCGTGGAAGCCGCGAAGGGCGCGGAGATCCCGATGCGCATCGGTGCCAACTCGGGCTCGCTGCCGAAGCACCTCCACGAGCTCGCCCGGCGCGACCAGGCGGAAGCGCTTGTCGCCGCCGCGCTGGAGGAGGTCGAGTTGCTCGAGAAGCTGGACTACCGCGACTTCAAGATCTCGGTCAAGTCCACGCACGTGCCGACGATGATTCGCGCCTACCGGCTGCTCGCCGAGCGCGTCCCGTACCCGCTCCACCTCGGCGTCACCGAGGCGGGCACCGCCTTCGCAGGCTCGATCAAGAGCGCGGTCGGCATCGGCGCGCTCCTGGCCGATGGCATCGGCGACACGCTACGCGTCTCGCTGACCGCCGATCCGGTGAAGGAGGTCGAGGTCGCCTGGGAGATCCTCAAGGCGCTCGGCCTGCGCGAGCGCGGCCCGATCATGATCGCGTGCCCCTCGTGCGGGCGGGACAACGTGGGCGT
>JBKPFP010000408.1:0-6085 GCA_046744435.1 Actinomycetota bacterium
ACGAGGACGTACGCGCCGACGGGCGCCGCTTCCTCGTCGCGCCCGGCCACGAGGAGCCGGACATCGAGCGGGTCGTCGAAGTCGAGCCCGAGCACCGTGTCGTCCAGAAGGACGAGGACGACAGGATCGAGCGCGAGGTCAGGAGGCTTGACCCACGCGCCGGTGAGGCGAGCGCTTAGTTAGGAGGGTTTGCCGGAAACAGACTGAGCCGCCGGGCCGCGCTGCTCGCCCGACGACGAGCGGTATTCCGCCAAACCCTCCTAAGAGATGAAATAGGCGTCGTCGAAGCCGGCCGCCCGGAGCGTGCTCACGAGCTCCTCGGGCGGGGGGCTGTCGATCGAAAGGGCCATCAGCGCCTTGCCCCCGCGCCGCGTCCTCGAGACGGCCATGTTGGCGATGTTCACGCCCGCCTCGCCGAACAGCGTGCCGACGCGGCCGATCACGCCCGGCACGTCGTCGTAGCGGAAGAAGGCCATCAGCGGTGCCAGCTCCATCTCGAGCTCGAAGCCGAGCGCGCTTACAAGCCAGCGGCGGTCGTCGCGCCCGATCGTCGTCCCTGCGACACGGAGCTCGTCGCCGTTCGCGCGCACCGAGACGCGGACGAGGTTGGTGAAGTCGCGGGAGACTCGGCGGCGTTCCTCGACCACCTCGACGCCGCGCTCGGCGGCGATTAGCGGCGCGTTGACGTAGTTGACAGGCTGGTCGGACCGGCCCTGGAAGGCGCCGTTGAGCGCGGCCACGGTCAGGAGGCGCGTGTCGTAACCGGCCAGGGCGCCGTAGTACGCGAGCGCGATCCGCTCTGCGCGCCCGCCGGCCAGCTCCATCGCCAGCCGGCCGAGACTCGCCGCGAGCGGGATGTACGGGCCGAGCACCTCGAGGTCGTCGGCGCCGATCGACGGGATGTTGACCGCGTTCGTGACGAGTCCGCCCTCGAGCGCCGCAGCGACCTGCTCGGCGACGATGACGCCGGCCCGGTCCTGGGCCTCCTCGGTCGAGGCGGCCAGGTGGGGCGTGACGACGACGTTGTCGAGCTCGAGCAGCGGCCCCGAGTAGGGCTCGGCGGAGAACACGTCGAGCGCGGCCGCCGCGACCTTGCCGGAGCGGAGCGCGTCGAGGAGCGCCTGCTCGTCGACGAGCTCGCCGCGGGCGGCGTTGACGATCCGCACGCCGTCACGCATCTGGGCGAACGCCTTCACGTCGAGCGCGCACGTCGTCTCGGGCGTCAGCGGCAGGTGGAGCGTGAGGAAGTCGGCCGCCTGCAGGACCTCGTCCGCCGACTCGGCCCGCTCCACGCCCAGCTCGCGGAAGCGCTCCTTGGCGACGAACGGGTCGTAGGCGACGACGCGCAGCTCGAGCCCGAGCCCGCGGCGTGCCACCTGCTGGCCGATGCGGCCGAAGCCGAGCACGCCCAGCGTCTTGCCCGCGAGCTCGATGCCGCCGTGGGCCGAGCGCTCCCAGCGGCCGTCCTTGAGCGCCGCGTGCGCCTGCGCGATGTTGCGGGAAAGCGCGAGCAGGAGCCCGATCGTGTGCTCGGCAGCGGAAACGACCGTCGACTCGGGCGCGTTCGCGACGACGATCCCGCGGCGCGTCGCCGCCTCGACGTCGACGTTGTCCACGCCCACTCCGGCGCGGCCGATCACCTTCAGCCGGTCGGCGCGGTCGATCAGCTCGCGGTCGAGCTTCGTCGCCGAGCGGACGACGATCGCCTCGTAGTCGCCGATCGTCTCGGCCAGGTCGCCGTTCGGGTCGACGTCGACGTCGAAGCGCTCGCGCAGCAGGTCGACGCCCGCCTCGGCAATCGGTTCTCTGACGAGGACCCGGGGACGGCTCACGCGGGGGCGTGCTCGTACGTCTCGAGCGCGCGGGTGACGGCGACTCCGCGCTCGATGTCCGCCCCGGCCTCGGCGAGCGCGAGCTCGACCGCGGCCAGCGCCGTCGTGATGTCGAAGACGTCGAAGTAGCCGATGTGGCCGATGCGGAAGACCTTGCCCTTCAGCGGGCCCTGGCCCGGCGCGAAGGTGATGCCGAAGCGGTCGCGGAGGTCGAGGAGGAGGCGCTCGCCGTCGACGCTCTCGGGGATGCGCACGGTCGTTACGACCGCCGACGAGTCGTCGTCCGGGGAGAACAGCTCGAGGCCCATCGCCTTGACGCCTTCGCGGCAGGCCCGGCCGAGCCGGACATGCTCCTCGAAGGCCGCCTCGAGCCCCTTCTCGAGCAGGAGGCCGAGGGCCACGTTGAGGCCGACGACGATCGAGACCGCCGGCGTGAACGCCGCGTCGAGCTTCGCCTGCGCGTCGCGAGTCCGCTCCCAGTCGAGGTAGAACCGCGGGCAGCGGGCCTGGGCCCGTGCATCCCAGGCGGTGTCGGACACCGAGACCATGGCCAGGCCCGGCGGCGACATGAGTGCTTTCTGCGACCCGGTGACGACGACGTCGAGACTCCAGGCGTCGGTCTCGCACGGGACGGCGCCGAGACTCGAGATCGCGTCGACCGCGACGAGCGCGCCGGCTTCCTTCGCCGTCGCGGCCAGCGCGCGGACGTCCGCGACGACCCCGGTCGAGGTCTCCGACTGCGTGACGAACACGGCCGAAGCGCCGCCGAGTGCGCTCAGGCGCTCGGCGAGATCGTCCACGGAGGGCGTCTCGCCCCACTCGTACCGGAGGTGCTCGACCTCGCAGCCGTAGGCGGTCGCGATCCCGGCCCAGCGCTCGCCGAAATAGCCCGCCGAGACGACGACGACCCGGTCGCCCGGCGAGCAGAGATTGGAGATCCCGGACTCGAGGCCGGCGGTGCCGGACGCGGTCAGGAGCAGCACCTCGTTCTCCGTCCGATAGACCTCCTTGAGGCGTTCGAGGCACTGGCGGTAGACGGGCCGGAAGTCGGGCCCGCGGTGATGGACGATCGGCTGCGCCATCGCGGCGAGCACCTCGGGCGGGACCGGAGTCGGCCCCGGCGTCATCAGATAGCGCTTCTCGGCCACGTCCCGGAGCGTAGCTCAGTCTTAGGCTGTTTCCATGGAGGCGCTCTTCGCGTTCGGTGCGGCGTTGCTGGCGCTGCGTCTCGGCGGTGCGCTCGCGGGACGGTGGCGAGTGCGGCGCGCTCCGGAGCTCGCCGCCTGGGCGGCGTCACTCGTCGCGTACGCCGTCGCGTCGGCCGCGCTCGCCTGGGGCGCCGCGGCCGGCTGGGACGACGCCGCCTTCCGCGTCTACTACCTCTTCGGCGGCCTGCTCACGGCGCCGCTGCTCGGGCTCGGGTCGCTGCTGCTGGCCGGGAAGCGCTGGGCCCTGGGGCCTGCGCTTGTCTACGCCGGCCTCGCGGTCGGGGTCGCGATCGCCGTGCCGCTGCACGGCGAGATCGCCGGCACGAGCATTCCGCACGCACAGGACCACCTCGACTTCTGGCCGGCGCGACTGCTCGCGATCGTCGGCAACGGAGTCGGGACGCTGGCCGTAATCGGCGTGGCAATCGCCACGATCAGGCGCCGGCCGCTGGGGAACGTGTTGATCGTCACAGGCGTCCTCCTCGCCGCTCTGGGCAGCGCCTTGGCCGGCCTCGGCACCGCCCAGACGGCCGCCTTCGTGGCAGTTGCGGCAATTCTCCTTTACGGAGGATTTACAGCCCGTTCGCCCCGGGTCGGCTAACAAACCCCTGCACACGGCGGTCTAACCGCTTCAAACCGGAGAGATCCGGACGCCCGTTCGCCGAGACGACTGCGGCCCAGTCAGGTCCGGCGGGCCCGGGCTCCGGCCACTACTTGGGGGGTTTCGTCTCGTGCTTCGAACAACGCTGCGGTTTCTACCTGCCCTGGTCCTCGCGTTCGCGCTGCTGGGGCTCTGGATGCTCTACGAGCTGCACTCGGCGGCGGCCGAGGGCAAGCGGATCGGCGGTCGCGTGCTGCCGGACGCCGTCGTGCACGGCCAGATCACGCACTACCGGCACGAGACGTGGCGCTGGCAGGCGTTGATGGGTGTGCGCCGGACGCCGACGCACCACGCGGCGGTCAGGGATTCCGGCCGCGCGTTCAAGCTCTGGGTGCGAAACCTCTGGCACCGGCGCGCGCTCGGCGCCTGGAAGCGGGCCTCGAGGCCGCCGCACCGGGACGCCTGGATCTGCATCCAGCGCCACGAGGCCGCCTGGACCGACCCGAACGCGCCCTACTACGGGGGTCTGCAGATGGACATCTCGTTCCAGCGCGCCCACGGGCGCGAGCTCCTGCGCCGCAAGGGGACGGCCGACAACTGGACGCCGCTCGAGCAGATGTGGGTCGCGGAGCGCGCGCACCGCAGCGGCCGCGGCTTCTACGCGTGGCCGAACACGGCGCGGCACTGCGGTTTGATTTAGTCCGCAGTCGTGGGCCGCGGATCACGAGCGATTCGGCGCTGGCGGGCCGACCGGCAGCGCAAGAAGAAGGCGCGCGACAAGCGCAAGGCAGAGGCGTCCGCCCCACCGCCGGCCCGCGGGCGTCGTAGCTCGAGCTCCTAGTCGCCGATCGCCTTCAACACGACCCGCTTCCGCCGGCGGCCGTCGAACTCGGCATAGAAGACCTGCTCCCAGGGCCCGAGGTCGAGCTTGCCGTCGGTGATCGGCAGCACGACCTGGTGCGACATCAGGTGCCGCTTGAGGTGCGCGTCGGCGTTGTCCTCGCCGTTGTTGTGCCGGTACTGCTCGGTCGGCTCGTGCGGCGCGAGGCGCTCGAGCCAGTCGTCGAAATCTTGGATCAAGCCGGACTCTGCGTCATTGACGTAGACCGCCGCCGTGATGTGCATCGGGTTGACGAGACAGAGCCCGTGCTGGATCCCGGAGCGGCTGACGAAGTCCTCCACGTCGGGCGTGATGTTCACGTAATCGCGGCGGTTCGGGGTCTCGAACCAGAGGTAGTCGGTCGCGTGCTTCATGACCCTGCGACGACCGGCTTTGACTCCTGAAAAGCTGGTGCTACCTTCAGTGGTGAAACGACCTTCACCGCACAATGCGCCGCAGCAGCACTCTCGTTGCTGTCTGCGCCGTTGCGGCCACGGTGTCGGCAGCCCTCGCCGTTTCCCCGCCGGCGGAGGCTGGTGCGCTCGAACCCCTGTATGCGAACGGCAGCGACGTCGCGTCTCCGCGCTTCGGTGCGGTCTCCTTGCACCAGAATCCCGGCTCGCCCCACGTCCTGGCACGCGTGGGACCGCACACGATTTTCGGTAGCCCGACCCGGCTGGCCGTCGTCGGCATGTCCGGGGACTGGCTGGCGGTCATCTCTGCGACGCTGGGCAATCGCGTCAGGGGCTTTGTCCACCGCAGCAAGGTGCACCTCGTGCACAACCCGTACGCCCTCGAGGTCGACCGCTCCGGGCGGCGGCTGACGGTCTGGCGCCTGGGCGTTCGGCTGCGTCAGGTGGCGCTGGCGATCGGAGCGCCCTCGACGCCCACGCCTCTCGGGCGCTTCTCGGTCACGGACAAGCTCTCGAACTTCTGGTCCTCCGTGTACGGCTGCTGCGTCCTCGCTCTCTCGGGCCGGCAAACACAGCTCGCGGCGGGCTGGAGGGGCGGCGATCGGCTCGCGATTCATGCCGGCAGCGGGATTGGCGGTGCGGTCTCCAACGGGTGCCTGCGCGCCAGCTCGGGGGACATGCGGTATCTGCTGGCGACGCTGCCGCTCGGTACCCAGGTCGTGATCCACGCCTAGCAGCGTCACGCCTTGAGTTTCTGGCGCAGGAGTTCGTTCACCAGCTGCGGGTTCGCCCGCCCCTCCGTCTGCTTCATCACCTGGCCGACGAAGAAGCCGAGTAAGCCCTCCTTGCCGCCGCGGTAGTCCTCGACCTGCTGCGGGTTTCGCGCGAGGACATCGTCGATCAGGGACTCGAGCTCTGACGTGTCCGTGATCTGGCCGTCGCCGAGGTAAGCCTCGGCGGAGAAGCCGGAGTCACCGCTCGCCGCGAGGGCGTCGGTGAACGCCTGGCGCGGGATGCGGTCGCGCGCCTCGATCAGCTTCGCCAGCTCGGCCGCGTTCACGACGGCTGGATCGACGCCCGTTGCCGCGAACTGGTTCATGAGCACGTTCGCGACCGCCCGGCGATCGCCCTCGACGGCCTCGTAGAGCCGG
>JBKPFP010000135.1:0-4245 GCA_046744435.1 Actinomycetota bacterium
CGACCGGATCGCACGCCTGCGGGAGACGCTCGAGGGGCCGTTCCTCGTCTCCGATCCCGTCAACGTCCGCTACCTGACCGGGCTCGCCAGCTCGAACGCCGCGCTCCTCGTCGAGCCCGACCGTGTCCGCCTGTTCACCGACTTCCGCTACCTGGAGAGGGGCCGCGAGATCGACGGGCTCGAGGTCGTCGAGACGAAGCGCGACCTCTTCCAGAGCCTCGCCGACGAGCTCAGCGGCGAGATCGGCTTCGAGGCGACCTCCGTCACCTACGAGCGGCACGCGCGCCTGTACGCCGGCGGCGTCGAGCCGGTTCCGACGTACGGAGTCGTCGAGGCGCTCCGCGTCCTCAAGGACGACGAGGAGCTCGAGGCCATCCGCCGCGCCGCCAAGGTCACCGACGAGGCCTTCGAGCGGCTCGGGGGCGAGCGCTTCATCGGCCGCACCGAGAGCGACCTCGCCTGGCGCATGCATGAGCTCCTCCACGAGCAGCACGGCGAGTCCGCCTCGTTCTCGCCGTCCGTGGCCTCCGGGCCGAACGCCGCCCGCCCGCACCACACCCCCGGCCCGCGCAAGGTGACGGCCGGCGACACGATCATCGTCGACGCGGGCTGCACGGTTCGCGGCTACTGCTCGGACTGCACACGTACGTTCGCCGCAGGCTCGCTCAGCGACGAGCTGCGTCGCGCCTACGAGGTCTGCCTCGAGGCGCAGGTCACGGGGCTCGCAGCGACGCAGCCCGGCGCCTCGGGACCCGGCGTCGACGCCGCCGCGCGGGATCGGATCGAGGCCGCCGGCTTCGGCGAATTCTTCGGGCACGGGCTCGGGCACGGAGTGGGACTGGCCGTCCACGAGGCGCCGCGGCTGGCGAGGGAGTCGAGCGACACGCTGGAGGAGCGGAACGTCGTCACGGTCGAGCCCGGGATCTACATCCCGGAGGTCGGAGGCATCCGCATCGAGGATCTCGTCGTCGTCCGCGAGGGTGGTCCCGAGGTGCTCAGCAACGTGCGGAAAGACCTGCTGACCGTCGACTAGACTCGAACGCCTTGGCCGAGACCGTCAACACGAACCAGTTCAAGAACGGTATGCACATCGAGGTCGACGGGGGCGTCTGGCGCATCGTCGAGTTCCAGCACGTGAAGCCCGGCAAGGGCGGCGCGTTCGTCCGCACGAAGCTGAAGAACCTCGACACCGGCGCAGTCGTCGACCGCACCTTTCGCGCCGGCGAGAAGTTCCAGCGCGTCCACACCGAGATGAAGAGCGTGCAGTACCTCTACGACTCCGGTGACGACGTGGTCTTCATGGAGGAGGACACGTACGAGCAGTTCACGCTGCCGCGCGACAGCGTCTCCGGCGAGCTCGAGTTCGTCGCTCCGTCGACCTCGGTGCAGGTGCTGACCGTCGACGGCCGGCCGTCCGGGATTCAGCTCCCGTCCTCGCTCGAGCTCGCGGTCGCCGAGACGGAGCCGGGAGTCAAGGGGGACACGGTCTCGAACGTGACGAAGCCGGCCAAGCTTGAGACCGGCGCGGTGATCCAGGTGCCGCTCTTCGTCGCCAGCGGCGACCGCATCAAGGTCGACCCGCGCGAGCGCCGCTACATCTCTCGCGCGTGACCGCAGCCCGAGCGCTGATCCTCCTCGTCGCGCTGGCCGTGCTCACGGCCGCGTGCGGGGGCGGTGACGACAAGCAGGCCTCGGAGCCCGCATGCCGAGGCCTGCCGGAGCTCGCCGAGGGGGACCCGCAGCCGGCGAAGCCGAAGCCGGTGTCGCTGGACGGCGTCGTCGACGAGTACGAGACCGAGTTCTGGGACGCGGCCGAGACGGACTCCGTCGGGGGTCTCTGCGTTGTCAGCAAGACCGCGGCGGGGACGTTCGCGATCTCCGGCATCGTCAACGGGGGGCAGCGGCGGCCCGTCTCGGGCGCGAAGGTTGCGCTCGAGTCGCTCGGGCCGGCCGGGCCGAACGTGCGCGCCGATACGGTCACGGACGTGGACGGCGCTTTCGCGTTCGTGGACATGCCTGCCCAGGGGACCGCGTCCTGCTACCGCACATCGGTCGAGGCACCGGGTTTCGGGCGGTATCTGCTGATCAGCGACGACTTGGCCCCGGGGCAGACGTACGAGCAGACGATCGAGCTCGGGAAAGAGCCCCAGACGTACCCGAACTACCGCAATGCGCAGGCCTGCGGGCTGAAGCGCTGATCGCCGGCCCTCGGCGCCGCCCTCGTCCGGTTACCCTCTCCCTCGGTGCCAGCCCTCGTCGACACGACGATCCGTCTGCTCAGCCAGGAGCCGCTCGCAGGCAGCATGCCGACGGCGACCGTGCTCGAGCTCGCCGAGATCCTGGACCAAGCGGGCTTCGCGTCGCTCGAGGTCTCGGGTGGGGGCGGCTTCGACCATGCGGTGCGCCGCGGCGTCGAGAGCCCCTGGGAGCGGATCCGGGCGCTGAAGGCCCGCACGACGACACCGCTCGGCCTCGCGCTGCGCGGCCGCTTCCTCGTCGGGTCGCGGCCCGTCGGCCGTGACTTCGTCGCCCGCTTCGTGGCCACCGCGGCCGAGAATGGGATCGACGTCTTCCGCCTGCACGACCCGCTCAACGACGTCTCGAACCTGCGCGAGGCCGGCCTGGCGATCACCGCGGCCGAGCGCGAGTTCGACGCCGGCCTGATCTACAGCCCGGGTCACACGGCCGGCACCGAGCAGCTCATCGAGCAGGCGCGCAGGCTCCCGGAGCTCGGCGCGGCCCGCGTCGTGCTGCACGACGCGTCTGGCGCGCTCGAGGCGCCGCGGGCCGGCGAGCTCGTCGCCGCTCTCGCCGACGCGAGCGGTCTCCCGGTGGGCATGTACGGGCAGGGCGCTGCTGGCAATGCGCTCGCGGCCGCGCTGGAGGCGGCGCGGGCCGGGGCGGACCGGATCGCCTGCGCCGTCTACCCGATCGCGCTCACGCTGCACCGGGTCTCGGGCGAGGCGCTCGCCCAGGCGCTGGCGGGGCTCGAGCTCGACAGCGGTGTCGACGTCGAGGCGCTCTGGCGCGCCGCGGAGCTCGTCGACGAGCACATCGGTGAGGAGCCGGTGACGCCGCTCGCGCCGCGCATCGCCGTCCGCGCCGCCGAGCACAAGCTCCCGGCTGGGCTCGTCGCCTCGATCGACGCGCGCCTGAGGGCGCACGGAGCCGCCGACCGGCTGGACGACGTCCTCGAGGAGCTGAAGAAGATCCGCGAGGAGGCCGGGTCGCCGCCACTCGCCGCCCCCATCGGGCAGACGCTCGCCTCGCAGGCGCTCATCCACGTCCTCTCCGCAGGGCGCTATCAGACCGTGGTCGACGAGCTGCGCGCGCTGCTCAGCGGCCGCTTCGGGACGCCTCCGGGGCCGATCGACCCGACGGTGACGCGCGCGCTCGAGCTGCTCTCGGCCGACGACGTGGTCGAAGAAGAGCCCGCCGGCGAGCTGGACGCGCTCCGCTCCGAGGCGGCGGGCCTCGCCTCGAGTGAAGAGGAGCTGCTCCTGCTCGCGCTCTTCGGCGACGAGGCCGAGCCGCTCCTGCGCTCGATCCGAGAGCGGGCGGCCGGGGAGGAGACGCTCCTCGGCGGCGGGGTCGACCAGACGCGCGCCGAGCGCATCCGCGAGATCGTCCGCATCGTCCAGGAAACGGGGATCGCAGAGATCTCGGTCGAGGAGGCGGGAACGCGCGTCTCCGTGCGCCGGACGGAGGACAGTTCGCCGGCCGCAGCGCCCGAGAGCGCCCTGGCCGAGGAGGCCGGTGAGCCCGAGCTGCCGCCGGTCGAGCCGCTGACGGACGGCGTCGTCCGGGTCGAAGCGCCAATGGTCGGCACCTTCTACCGCGCGTCGCAACCGGGTGCCCCTCCGTTCGTCGAGGAGGGCGATGCGGTCGCTCCGGGCCAAACGCTCTGCATCCTCGAGGCGATGAAGCTCATGAACGAGGTCAAGGCGGAGGTCGAGGGCATCGTCCGCACGATTCACGTCCAGAACGGCCAGGCGGTCGAGTTCGGGCAGCCCCTGTTCGACCTCGAGCCGCTGATGAGCCGGCCGCTGGACGCGCTCTAGGCCGATGTTCAACCGCGTCCTGATCGCGAACCGGGGCGAGGTCGCCGTCCGGGTGATCCGCTCGTTACACGAGCTCGGGATCGAGGCCGTCGCCGTCTACTCGACCGCCGACGAGGGCGCGCTGCACACGCGCCTGGCCGACCGCGCCGTCTGCGTCGGCCCACCTGCCGCGGCCGACAGCTAC
>JBKPFP010000427.1:0-10497 GCA_046744435.1 Actinomycetota bacterium
CGCCGCGCCTACGCGCCCCAGCTCCGCGTGCACGAGCTCGACGGCGTGGTCAACCCGCGCACGGTTCGCCGGCTCGTTCAGCCAGCGGCTGACGCCGGAGGGGTGCGGGAGCGGCACGACTGCCGCCTCGTCGAGCTCGAAACGCTCGCCGATGCAGGCATCGAGTCGCGACACTCCTAGCAGGCGCTTCGTCGCGAGCCCGCCGACCGCCACGATCAGGCCCGGCTGCAGCAGCTTCAGCTCCCCCTCTCGCCAGAACGCGCACAGCTCCTGCTCGCGCGCGGTCGGCATCCGGTCGCCGCCGCCGCCCGGCGCTCGCCCCGGATAGCAGCGCGTCACCGAAGCGCAGTAGAACGTCTCGTAGAACTCCTCCTCGCCCATCCTGAGCCAGCGGCGCAGGGTCTGGCCCGCGCGCCCGCGCCATGGGCGCCGCTCGACGCCCTCCACGATCCCCGGCGCCTGCCCGAGGATGTACGCCCGCTGCCCCTCGTGCCCCTCGAAGACCGGCAACGACTCGAGTGGGTAGCCGGCCTCCGCGCACGCACGGCAGACGCGGTTGTCGCGCTGCTGCGAGGCGAGCGACCTGTAGAACGAGCGCCGTCGGGTCAAGCGCGGGAACGGACGGCGACGAACCAGCGCCCGTCGAAGACGACGTCGCCACCGCCGAGCTCGGCACTGAGCTCACCGGCCTCGAAGTAGCGCTTGTAGACCTCCCAGCGCGAGCCGTCGTTCAGGACGCGCTCCTGCCACTCGACCGGCTGCGCGTCCTCGTGGAGGGCGGAGTCGACGACGACGAGCTCGGGCGCGACCCGCCGGGCCTTCTCCAGGAAGCGAACGCGTTCGCTCTCCTCGAGGTGCCCGTAGAAGTGCCCGGTCAGCACGCGGTCGAAGGACGCGTCGTCGAACGGGAGGTCGAGCGCGTCGCCGACGACGAACTCTCCGTGCGGCACCCGATCCCGCGCGATTTCGAGCATCGCCTCGCTCGCGTCGAGACCGACGAGCTCGCCGCGCAGGTGCTGAGTCAGCCAGCCCGTTCCGCAGGCGACGTCCAGGGTGCGAACCGGCGGGAGAGCGGCGATCGCCTGCTCGAGCTGACCCCGTTCCTCGTGCCACGCAGGCCGGTGCCGGTCGGCGAACAGCCCGGTGCCGTAGACCCAGTCGTCGTACTCCCGCGCGCGCCGGTCGTAGTACACCTTCACCCTCCTAGAGTACGCGCGTGACGTTGCCCCTCGAATCGGTCCCGAACTTCTCCGAGGGGCGCGACCGGGCGACGATCGATGCCCTCGCCGCCGCGCTTTCGCGGCACGCGGAGCTGCTCGACGTGCACGCCGACGTCGACCACAACCGCTCGGTCTTCACGCTCGTCGGCACCGAGCAGGAGCTCATGGACGCGTTGCTGGACGGCGTCGCCTGCGCGCGCGAGCGGATCGACCTGCGCCGCCACGAGGGAGCGCATCCCCGCGTCGGCGCCGCCGACGTCGTCCCGCTCGTGCCGGTCGAGACCGAAGACAAGCCGCGCGCCGAGGCCACCGCCCGGGCCCTGGCCGAGCGGATCGGCGAGCAGCTCGGGCTTCCGGTCTTCCTCTACGGCGCTCTGGCCTCAGGGCGCGGCCCTGCGTTCTTCCGTCGCGGCGGGACCGAGGTGCTCGAGCGTCGACTCGAGGCGGGCGAGCTCCGGCCGGACTTCGGCCCAGCTCGACTCGACCCGACGGCCGGCGCGGTGCTCGTCGGCGCCCGGCCGCCCCTGATCGCGTTCAACGTCAACCTGCGCGCGACCGATGTCGGGGTCGCGCAAGCGATCGCCGCCACGGTCCGCGAGGCCGACGGCGGCTTTCGGGGCGTGCGCGCGCTCGGCCTCGACCTCCCGAGGGCCGGTCGCGTCCAGGTGAGTATGAACGTCGAGGACTGGGAGGCGGCGGCCCTGCACGAGATCGTCGAGAGGATCGAGGCCGAGGCCGGCGCGCTGGGCGCCGAGGTGCTCGGGTCGGAGCTCGTCGGGCTGATGCCCGCGGGCGCAGCGGCTGCGGCCGCGGGAGCGGCGCTGCGCATCGAGGGGTTCGACGCAACCCGGGTGCTCGAGCTGCGGCTGCTCGACCGCGAGGCGAGACGAGAGCACCGACCGGCACGAAGCTAGACTGGCCGCGCGATGGCCCGGAAGACCGCGGTTCGGCTGACGGGTGAGGACCTCACCACCGCCGACGTCTGGGAGGTCGCGGTCGAGGGCGCCGGCGCGGAGCTCGACGATTCGGCCCGGGAGAAGATGGCCGCCGCGCGCGAGGTCGTCGAGCGTGTCGCGAGCCGGCCCGGCGCGACCTACGGAGTGAACACCGGCTTCGGCCGCTTCGTCACGCACGCGATTCAACCTGAGCTGGCCGCCGAGCTCCAGCTCCGCCTCCTGCGCAGCCACGCTTGCGGAGTCGGCGATCCGTACCCGGACGAGATCGTGCGAGCGGCGATGCTCATGCGGACGAACGCCCTGGCGAAGGGCTACTCGGGAACGCGCATCGAGGTCGCCGAGCTGCTTCTGCGGCTCCTCGACCGCGGCGTGCTCCCGTACGTGCCGAGCCGGGGCTCGGTCGGGGCGAGCGGCGATCTCGCGCCACTGGCTCACCTCGCGCTGCCGCTCGTGGGTGAGGGCAGGGCCTGGGTCCATGGCGAGCTGGTCGACGGTGCCGAGGCGCTCAGCCGGGTCGGCCTCGAGCCGCTTCGCCTCGCGGCCAAGGAAGGGCTCTCGCTCGTCAACGGCACGCAGTTCATGGGCGCGTTCGCCGCCCTCGGCGTCGTGCGTGCAAGGCGCGTCGCGAGGGCCGCGGACGTGGCGTGCGCGCTGTCGGTCGAGGCGCTCCAGGCCTCGCGGACGAGCTTCCTGCCGCAGGTGCATGCGCTGCGGCCGCTGCCCGGCCAGGGCGCGTCGGCTGCGAACGTGCTGCGGCTGCTCGACGACTCGGCGATCGTCGAGTCCCATCGGTGGTGCGATCGCGTCCAGGACGCATACTCGCTGCGCTGCGCGCCGCAGGTGCACGGCGCCTCGCGCGACCTGCTCGACTACGTCGAGCGGACAACGGCGGTCGAGCTGAACGCCGCCACGGACAACCCGCTCGTGCTGGCCGACGAGGAGACGCTGCTCTCCAACGGCAACTTCCACGGCCAGGCGCTCGGCTTCGCGCTCGACGCGCTCGCCATGGCCGCGAGCGAGCTCGGGAGCATCTCCGAGCGCCGGGTCGAGCGTCTCGTGAACCCGGCTCTCTCCGAGGGCCTGCCTGCGTTCCTGGCCCCTGACGGCGGCCTCAACTCCGGGTTCATGATCCCGCAGTACGTGGCCGCGTCCCTCGTCAGCGAGAACAAGGCGCTCTCGCATCCGGCCAGCGTCGACTCCATCCCGACGAGCGCTGGTCAGGAGGACCACGTGGCGATGGGCAACGCCTCCGGTTTGAAGGCCTGGCAGGTGCTCGCGAACGTCGAGCGGACGGTTGCGATCGAGCTGCTCGCCGGCGCGCAGGCGGTCGAGTTCCTCGCTCCGCTCCGGCCGGGGAGCGGCACGGCTGCTGCGCGCGAGCACGTGCGGTCGCTCTCGCCGAGACTGCGCGAGGATCGTCCGCTCCACGGTGACATCGAGGCGGTCGCCGCGGCCATTCGGGACGGCTCGCTGCTCGCTGCGGTCGAGTCCGCGGTCGGAGAGCTGAGCTGATGCGACAGCGCAGCCTGCCGAAGCACCCCTTCCGGGACAGCGCCATCTTCTACGGCGCGCTCGCCGGCATCGTGGTCGTCGTCGGGGCCCTGACCAGCGGCGACATGGTGACGACGGTCGCGGTCGCGCTCGCGTTCTTCGTGCTCGCGACGGGCTACAGCTGGTGGCGCTTCCGCAGGCGCCTGGAGGAGCAGGGGACGGGCAGCCGGTGACGACCATCGACACGCTCGAGCGGACGGTCGACGCGCTCTGCGGAGACCTCTCGGCGATTCGCGCTCCGCGTGGCACCGCCCTCAACGCCCGTTCGTGGGCGACGGAGGCTCCGCTCCGCATGCTCCTCAACAACCTCGATCCCGAGGTCGCGGAGCGCCCGGAGGAGCTCGTCGTCTACGGCGGCTCGGGCAAGGCTGCGAGGAATCCGGAAGCGCTGCGCGCGATCGTGCGCTCCCTGCTCACGCTCGGTGAAGACGAGACCTTGCTCGTGCAGAGCGGCAAGCCCGTCGGCGTCTTCCGCACCCACCCGAGCGCGCCGCGCGTGCTGATCGCGAACGCCCTCCTCGTGCCGCGGTGGGCGACCTGGGACGAGTTTCGCCGCCTCGAGGCCGAGGGGCTGACGATGTTCGGGCAGATGACCGCCGGGAGCTGGATCTACATCGGCACGCAAGGCATCCTCCAGGGGACGTACCAGACCTTCGCGGCGGCGGGCGAACGCCACTTCGGTTCCAGCCACCTCGGCGGCCGAAAGATCCTCACGGCCGGCCTCGGTGGCATGGGCGGCGCCCAGCCGCTGGCGGCGAAGCTCGCGGGAGCCGCGATGCTCTGCATCGAGGTCGACCCGGCGCGCATCCAGCGGCGGCTCGAGACCGGCTACCTCGACCGCGAGACGTCGTCGCTCGACGAGGCGCTGGAGCTCGTGCGCGGGGCCGCCTCCGAGGGGCAGCCGCTCTCGGTCGGCCTGCTCGGAAACGCAGCGGAGGTCGTCCCGGAGCTCGCGCGGCGCGGGGAGCGGTTCGACCTCGTCACCGACCAGACCGCAGCGCACGACCCGCTCACCGGCTACGTCCCCGCGGGCCTCTCGGTCGACGAGGCCGCCGATCTTCGCGCGCGCGATCCCGACGAGTACCTACGGCGGGCCCGGGAGTCCATCGGCCGCCACGTCGAGGGCCTGCTCGAGTACGTCCGATCCGGGAGTTATGTTTTCGATTATGGCAACAACCTCAGAGGGGAGGCGCGCGAGGCCGGAGTAGAGAACGCCTTCACATATCCGGGCTTCGTCCCGGCGTATATCCGCCCGCTGTTCTGTCGTGGCATCGGCCCGTTCCGGTGGGCAGCGCTCTCGGGGGAGGAGGGAGACATCGCGGCGATCGATGCTCGGCTGCGCGAGCTCTTTCCCGACGACGAGCTCCTGCAGCGCTGGCTGGAGCTCGCTCCCGACCACGTCCGGTTCCAGGGCCTGCCGGCTCGGATCTGCTGGCTCGGGCTCGGCGACCGGGCGACGGCGGGGCTGGCGATCAACGAGCTCGTCCGTTCTGGCGCGGTCAAGGCGCCCGTCGTCATTGGCCGCGACCACCTGGACTCGGGCTCGGTCGCCTCGCCGTATCGCGAGACCGAGGGCATGCGTGACGGCTCCGACGCGATCGCCGACTGGCCGATCCTCAACGCGCTGCTCAACGTCGCCGCGGGCGCGACCTGGGTCAGCGTGCACCATGGCGGCGGCGTCGGCATCGGCAACTCGATTCATGCGGGCATGGTCGTCCTCGCCGACGGCACCGACGACGCGGCCGAGCGGCTCGAGCGCGTACTCACGACCGATCCGGGCATCGGCGTGCTCCGCCACCTCGACGCAGGCTACGAGGAAGCGGCGGATGCGGCGCGCCGCGGCGGGCTCGAGGCGCCGATGGGCACGACCGGCGAGGAGTGAGCGCCGCGGAAGCGCCGCGCAGGCTGCTCGTCCGCGACCTCGAGCAACTCGCCTCGCCGGCGGGCACGTCCGCGCCTCTGCGCGGGAGCTCCCTGGGCGAGACCGTCCTGATCGAGGACGCGTTCCTGCTCTGCGAGGACGGGCGCGTGGCGGCGACCGGCCGCATGCGCGAGCTGCCGTCGCTCGACGGCGAGGTCGAGGAGCTGGACGGCAGGGGCCTCTGCGCGGTGCCCGGGCTCGTCGACTGCCACACCCACGCCTGCTTCGGCGGCGACCGAGTCGAGGAGTTCGCCCTGCGCGCCGCGGGTGCGACGTACGAGGAGCTGCACGCCGCTGGGGGCGGAATCCTCTCGACCGTGCAGGCGACGCGTGCCGCCGGCGAGGAAGGCCTGCGCGGGGCCGTCGCGAGACACCGCGGCTGGATGCTGCGCGCCGGGACGACGACCTTCGAGGCGAAGTCGGGCTACGGGCTCGACCGCGAGACCGAGCTCGGTTCGCTCCGTGCGATCCGCGCCGAGGGCGGCATCCCCACCTGGCTCGGGGCGCATGCGGTGCCGCCGGAGTTCGGCGACGCCGACGCCTACCTCGACTTTGCGCTGACGGAGGTGCTTCCCGTCGCAGCCGAGGTGGCCGAGGCGGCGGACGTCTTCGTCGAGCGCGGAGCATTCGACGTCGGCCAGGCGCGCCTTTACCTCGAGGCCTGCAAGGCCGCCGGACTCGCGCTCAGGCTCCACGGCGACCAGTTCACCGAGCTCGGTGCGGTGCAGCTCGCCGTCGAGCTCGGGGCCCGGTCGGTCGACCACCTCGAGACCACCGGCGACGGCGGCGTCGAGGCGCTCGCCGGAAGCGACGTCACCGGCGTGCTGCTGCCCGCGAGCGCGCTCTTCCTCGACCGCCCGATGCCGCCCGCGCGCGCGCTCGTCGACGCCGGTGCGGCGATCGCGCTCGCGACCGACTTCAACCCCGGGAGCGCGTTCTGCGAGAGCCTGCCCCTCGTCTGCTCGCTGGCGTGCACCCAGCTGCATCTGTCGCCGAACGAGGTACTCGCGGCCTGCACCGTCAATGCGGCGCACGTGCTCGGCCGCGCCGACCGCATCGGCCGCCTCGCTCCGGGCTACGCGGCCGACGCCGTGCTCCTCGAGGCCCCGGACTGGCGCTACCTCGCCTACCACCTCGCGGGCGACGTCGTCCACGCGATGCTCGTAGACGGCCTCACCGCCTGGCGGCGCTAGGCTAGAAGCGTAATGCCGACACGAAAGCAGCGCCGCCGTCGCGCGAAGGAGCGACGGCACGAGTACGAGTACGTCTACGTGGACGAAGAGGGCCGCGAGGTCGAGGCCGACCCGGAGGAGATCGAGCAGCAAGAGCGGCGGAACGGCAGCTCGCGCGCGAAGCCGGTCACGCGCGGCGGGCGCAAGATCGACCCGCCGTCCTGGAAGAAGGTCGGCCGGCGCGCGCTGATCTTCGCGCCGCTCATGTTCGTGGCCATCACGCTGATCGGGCGCGAGCTGACCATGACGCAGCGGGTCTCGCAGACGCTGCTGATGCTCGCTTTCTTCCTGCCCTTCAGCTACCTCACCGACCGGATGCTCTACCGGTCGAGCGTGCGCCGCGCGGCTGCCGGCAAGGCCAATCCGCGCGGGCGCTAAGAGCCGGCCGTCTCGGCCCGGGCCATGATCTCCCGGACGACCGCCGTCTTGGCGTCCGCGTACTGCTGCACGTACTTCCACTCGCGCGCCGCCAGGTCTCGCGTGGCGGTCGCGTAGAGATCGCGGTCGGCGGCGTCGGTCCGCAGCCAGTCGCGCAAGAGCAGCATCCGGTCGACCTCGGGGCAGCCGGCCGAGAACACGTGCAGGTTGATGTTCGTGTCCGGGCCCTTGAAGAGCCGGTGCTCGAACCACTCCGGCTCGCGGATGCGCAGGACGTAGCCTGCCGCCTCCATCTCGGGCACGTAGGCGGGCTCGTCGGCCGAGTCGGGCACCTCGAGCACCATGTCGATGATCGGCTTGGCCGGGAGGCCGGGCACGGAGGTCGAGCCCGCGTGCTCGAGACGAACGACCCGCTCGCCGAGCACGGACCGCACCCTGGCCGCCTCCCGCTCGTACTGCGCAGGCCACTCGGGGTCGTACTCCTCGATCTCGATCGGCTTCGTGAGCGCTTGGGGCTCGCCGATGGTGACCTCCGCGAGCTCCTCGTCGTAGGCCTCGACGTCGCTTGGGTCCCGCATCGCTCCTCCTCGGTTGCCCTAGCCTTGCGGCCCGTCGCTTCCGCGGTAGTGGCCCTCGCCGGGCCACGGCGCGAGCAGGAGCAGCAGCTTGGCGCCCGTGTCGGTCGAGACGACGCGCCGCTCGTCGGGCGCGAACGCGACGAGCGTCCCCGCGTCGGCGTCGAGCACGTCCTCGCCCGCCTTGATCCGAGCCTTGCCCTCGACCACGACGACGAACGCGTGCTCCTTCACCTGGTGGTCGCCGAGCTCCTGGCCCGGGTCGAGCCCGATCAACACCGCGCGGCCCTCCCCGCCGGAGTGGAGGACGACCGGCGAGCGGCTCCCGCTGGGGGTCTCGATCTCGCGCAGGCGCCAGCTCCGCACAGGCCGATCCTAATCGCGGTCGCGGCCCGAGAGGCCCGCGAGGGCGCGGTTAGACTCGCCTCCGTGAGCCTCGTCGTCGACCGCTACGAGCTTGGCCCGATCGGCGCGAACGGCTACATCGTGCGCACCGCACAAGGTGCGGCCGAGGCTGCTGTGGTCGATCCGGGCGGCGACGCCGCGCAACTGCTCGCGGAGCTCGAGCGAATGGGCGCGGCGTGCGCCGGGATCCTGATCACGCACAGCCACTGGGATCACCTGGGCGGCGTCGCCGATCTGGCCGAGAGCACCGGCGCGAAGGTGCACATGCCCGCGCTCGAGGCACCCGTGCTCGCGCAACCGGGCGACTGGTACCCGGACGTCTCGATCCGCGGCCACGTCGCCGAGGTGCTCCTGGAGGGCGGCGAGACGATCGAGCTGGCGGGCATCGCTTTCGAGGCCGTCCCGGTCCCGGGACACTCGCCTGGACACCTGGCCTACCACGCCGACGGCTCGCTCTTCTCGGGTGACGTGCTCTTCGCCGGGTCGGTCGGCCGCACCGATCTCCCGTTTGCCGACTGGGACGAGCTCGTCCGCTCGATCCGCAGCCTCATGGAGCGCTTCCCGCCCGAGACCGTGGTCTACTCCGGCCACGGCCCCGAGACGACGCTCGGAGCCGAGCTGGCGCGCAACCCCTTCCTGGCGGAGCTCCGCGCCTCGTGAAGTTCGAGGCGCCGCGCGGCACGCAAGACGTCCTCCCCGCCCAGCAGCCGCTCTGGGAGCGGGTGATCGTCGAGGCGGAGCGGCTCTGCGCCACCTACGGCTACGGCCGGATCACGACGCCGCTGTTCGAGGACACGGACCTCTTCACGCGCACCTCCGGCGAGGGCTCCGACATCGTGCAGAAGGAGATGTACACGTTCACCGACCGCGGCGATCGCTCCCTGACCCTGCGGCCGGAGGGCACCGCGCCGGTCGCGCGCGCCTACATCCAGCATGGGCTCCACCGCGAGCCGCAGCCCGTGAAGACGTACTTCATCGGCCCGGTCTACCGGTACTCGGCCCCCCAACGCGCGAAGTACCGCGAGTTCTGGCAGTTCAACGTCGAGGCGATGGGCTCGGAGGATCCCGCGCTCGACGCCGAGGTGATCCAGCTCTTCGACGAGCTCCTGCGCCGGCTGGAGATCCGCGGCGCGTCGCTCGAGCTGAACTCGATCGGCGACCGCAAGTGCCGCCCGGCCTACCTCGAGCGCCTGAACGCCTGGCTCGATGAGCACGCCGAGGAGCTCGACGAGGAGACGCTGGCCAAGCGGCGTACGAGCCCGCTGCGTGTGTTCGACAACCTCGTTCAGAAGCCGGAGCCGGTGCGCCGCGCGCTCGAGGCGGCACCGAAGATCGGCGAGTCGCTCTGCCAGGAGTGCGAGGAGCACTTCGCGGCCGTCCGTCGCTACCTCGACGCGTACGGCGTCGAGTACCGGCTCGTGCCGACCCTCGTGCGCGGCCTCGACTACTACACGCGCACGACGTTCGAGTTCATGGCCGAGGCGCTCGGGGCACAGCTGTCGCTCGCCGGCGGCGGTCGCTACGACTACTTGATCGAGGAGATCGGCGGGCCCCCGACTCCGGCCGTGGGTTTCGCCTGCGGGATCGACCGGGTCGTGCTCACGCTGCAGGAGCAGGGCACGGAAGCGCCCATGCCCGAGGTCGAGGTCTTCTTCGCGGTCGAGGACGAAGCCGTGCGCCCGGAGGTGCTCGCCGCGCTGGCCGAGCTCAGACGTTCCGGCCGGGCGGCGGACACGGACTACGCCGGCCGCTCGCTCAAGGGCCAGCTCACCCAGGCGGGCCGCCTCGGCGCACGAGTGACCGTGATCGCGCGGAGCGACGGAGCCACCGTAAGGCGTGCAGGCGAGAAGGACGTCGACGTCGCCTCGCTCGACAAGGCCCTGGAGCTCGTGTGAGCTGGCGTGACCTCGGAGCGGGAGAGCTGCGATCCGAGCACGTCGGTCAGCGCCTGACGCTCGCCGGCTGGGTCGCCCGCCGGCGCGACCACGGCGGGTTGGTCTTCGTCGACCTCCGCGACCAGACCGGAGTCGCGCAGCTGGTCATCAACCCCGAACGCTCGCCCGAGGCGGCCGCCGCCGCGCACGAGATCCGCAACGAGTTCGTCCTCCAGGGCGAGGGCGAGGTCGTCGCGCGCGCGCCCGAGAACGTCAACCCGAACCTGCCGACCGGCGAGGTCGAGCTCCAGGTCGACCGCCTCGAGATCCTCTCTCGCTCGCCGGCGCTGCCGTTCCAGCTCGACGAGGAAGGCGTCGACGAGAC